>JAUCGI010000055.1:11094-30934 GCA_030378035.1 Desulfobacterales bacterium HSG2 | reverse complement strand
CTGCCTGGAACGACATGCTGGGTTTTTTCAATTCTGTCTGGAACGACATGCTGGGATATCATCAGTGGATTCCGGGTCAGAATTGAAAAAATGTCCCATTTTTTCAATTCTGCCCGGAATGACATGCTGGGTTTTTTCAATTCTGTCTGGAACGACATGCTGGGGTGGCTTGCGGATATCATCAGTGAATTCTCTGGTCAGGACTAAAAAGATGTTCAATTGTACATGTGCGGCCTTTGCCGGAATGATGTTCTGACGTGCGGCCTTTGGCGGATATCATCAGTGGATTCCGGGTCAGAATTGAAAAAATGTCCCATTTTTTCAATTCTGCCCGGAATGACATGCGGGGGCTTCAATTCTGTCCGGAATGACATTCTGGGTTTTTTCAATTCTGTCTGGAACGACATGCTGGGATATCATCAGTGGATTCCGGGTCAGAATTGAAAAAATGTCCCATTTTTTCAATTCTGCCCGGAATGACATGCGGGGGCTTCAATTCTGTCCGGAATGACATGCTGGGCTTCAATTCTGCCTGCTTGGAATGTGTGGCTTTTGGGGGAATGATGTTCTGACGTGCGGACTTTGGCGGATATGTCAGTGGATTCCGGGTCAGAATTGAAAAAATGTCCCATTTTTTCAATTCTGCCCGGAATGACATGCGGGGTTTTCAATTCTGCTTGGAACGACATGCTGGGTTTTTTCAATTCTGTCTGGAACGACATGCTGGGATATCATCAGTGGATTCCGGGTCAGAATTGAAAAAATGTCCCATTTTTTCAATTCTGCCCGGAATGACATGCGGGGTTTTCAATTCTGTCCGGAATGACATGCTGGGGTGGCTTGCGGATATCATCAGTGAATTCTCTGGTCAGGACTAAAAAGATGTTCAATTGTACATGTGCGGCCTTTGCCGGAATGATGTTCTGACGTGCGGCCTTTGGCGGATATATCAGTGGATTCCGGGTCAGAATTGAAAAAATGTCCCATTTTTTCAATTCTGCCCGGAATGACATGCGAGGGCTTCAATTCTGCCCGGAATGACATGCGGGGTTTTCAATTCTGTCTGGAACGACATGCTGGGTTTTTTCAATTCTGTCTGGAATGACATGCTGGGGATATCATCAGTGGATTCCGGGTCAGAATTGAAAAAATGTCCCATTTTTTCAATTCTGCCCGGAATGACATGCGGGGTTTTTTCAATTCTGTCTGGAACGACATGCTGGGGATATCATCAGTGGATTCCGGGTCAGAATTGAAAAAATGTCCCATTTTTTCAATTCTGCCTGGAACGACATGCTGGGTTTTTTCAATTCTGTCTGGAACGACATCCTTCATTTTGCCTGAAAAGCAGTTTCAAGTTCGTAGTTCCGCCTTTAGGCGGTGCCACACCGCCTAAAGGCGGAACTACGAACTTAACATGTTGACCCGGATGGCAAAGTATGAAATGCTTGGATGTTTATCGTATTTTTTCCAAAAAAAATCGTAATGCATTTCCGGAAGTTTGATACTAGAAGGTGTTTGAAAACTAGCCTGCACGCGCATCCCCTGCCCGAAAATCGGGCACGGACACGGGCGGAATCAAGGCTAAAGGGTGTTTTCAAACACCCTCTATAATAGAATTTTCTGGGAATGCAGTCTGATGACCATCCTTTTTAATATAGAATTTGGCCAATGATTTTAAAAGTTAAAAGTTCACTTGATTATTTTTATGAGCAGGTATATGGTGATTTCATAATTTTTCATGATTGAAATAATCAAAGACTCAGGGAGTAACCGAAGATGTGTAAGAAAATATTTTTAACTGTGTTCATCCCGATTTTAAGCATGCTGCTAATGTTCAGTGACGGACGCGCTCAGATCACGATAGAGCTTGTTTCGGATCCGGATATAAAACGCATTTCAGTGGGATCGAATCCCAAAGAAATCAGAATAACCGCCCGGGCCAATAAAGAGAACCTGAAATTTTCATGGAACATCGAAGGCCCGGGCAGTCTATCCGGAGACACGCCGACATCTGAAATTTTTTATTATGTCCCGCCGGACTATATCAACGAAGAAGCCGAACGGGTTATCATAACCGCTGTTGCAACAGATGACAAGGGAGAAACCGCAACCAGTCAGATAAGATTCACCCTTGTAAAGCCGGCGTCACCAACCGGGAGCATCCGGGTGAGCGTGGATGTGCCCGATGTGACCGTATATGTTAATGAAGAAATTGAGGGGACAGCGTATCCGGATCAGCCGGCAGATTTCCCCTCTGTTCCGACCGGTCAGGCCATTGTGCGCGTCAAGGCGGACGGATACCAGGGAAGAGCCAGACCGGTACAGGTCAGTCCGGGCCAGTTGTCTGAAATTACATTCCGATTAAACCCTCAGGGAGAACGCGTGGAAGAATTACTGAAAGAAGGGAATGCTTTTTTTGAACAGCGGCAATTTACAACTCCGAAAGGAAAGAATGCTTTTGACAGATATAAAAAGGTATTGGAACTCAATCCTGAAAATCGTCATGCCCGCAAAAAGATTCCTGAAATTCTGAAAAGCTGCAAGAGGCAGGGGGATAACGCGTTTGATCAAAAAAATCACACTGAGGCAGGAACATTTTATCGCGAGTGTCTCCCTGTTGCCCAGTACGCGCTGAACCTTTCCGGAAACCGCGAGATAGAAACGGACATCCGAATCATGCAGGACCGATTGAAGGAATTGAAAGTCGAGCAGCCCCCTGCGGATAATCTGCTGAAAAAAGCGGATGTCTATTTCGATCAGCAGCAGTTTACGACCCCGAAAGGGAAGAATGCATTCGATGCCTATAAGCAGATTTTGCAGACAGAACCCGAAAACGCTCACGCCCGTGAAAGAATTTATGAGATGATGAAAATCTATCAGGCTTGGGGAAACTATGCAGACAGGCAAAAAGATTATGGCCGGGCAAAACGCTTTTACCGCAGGTATTTATCCATAGCAAACTATGTTCTGAACACTTTGGGAGATCAGGATACTTCCAGGGATATCCGAAAAACCCGAAGACGGTTAAAATCGTTGGAAAATATTGTCCGATCTGCTGACAGACTGCTGAAACTGGGGGATATGTATTTTGATCAGGAACAGTTTGCAAGCCTCATAGAGAAGAATGCTTTGGATATTTATAAGGATGTCCTGAAGAAAGACCCCGGAAACTATCACGCCCGGGAAAAGATCCGTGAAATGACGGATATCTGTAAAACCCGGGGGGATGGGGCTGATAAGCGAGCCGATTATCAGGAGGCAAAGAGTTTTTACCGGCAGTATCTGCTTATTGCAGATTATGCATCGGATATTCCCGGAATACAGCCTGATGAACTGGAAGTCTGGAAAATTCAGAACCGCGTGAAAGAATTGGAAACCCTCGTTGCCGCGGAGAATCTCAAACCCCTGGAACGGAAACTCTCCGTGGATCTCAGAAAATATACGAAACTCAGAGAAAAAGAGAATCAGGGAGTTGATATTACAGGCCAGATTGTTCGCGTTCTCAGAGATATTATCAGGGATTTGGATGAAATAGAGGGGCTTTACAAACAGTTTACTCTGAAAAATTCTGTAATACTGAAGAAACTTGAGCGGATCAGAAACACGCGCAGGGAATTGAAAAATGAAATGTCTGCGCGAACGAACAAATGAAAGACGAAATGTGGAAAGCGGAGACAGTCTGAAGATATCGGAAGTTTCCGAAACTTCTGAGATCTGAACAAAAGGCGATTTGGACCTCGGAAGTTTTTAAAACTTCCGAGGTTCGGACGTATTTTAAATTAATTAAGGAGGCAAAAAATGCGGAGTATATTACGATCATATTCGATATCACTTTTTATCATTGCAGTAATTGTATCAGGGTGCTCACTCTTTGTGAGAAACAAGATGACCCCGGAGGAGGTAAAGAAACAGATTGATGAGGCGATGGAACATTTTGAAGAGGTAAAAAGCCTGGGAATAGAGGAAGCATACAGTGAAGAATTTGCCAAAGCAGAGGCCAAGCTTGCCAGAGCCAAGGAACTGTTTGAATCAAACCGCAGAGATTACGCATATTCGGAGGCAAAAGAGAGTCTCGAGATATCCAGACGAATTATAAGGAAATTCTATCTGGACACCGTTTCCAAACTCGCTCGGAAAGCCAGGGAGGAACTTGAGAGGAAAGCCGGAGGGGATGCAGACAACCCGCTGACAGGTTATGTTTCGAAACTTGACAAGGTGCTGGAAGATGCCGAAGCGGTCAGAAGCGATCTGAAAGTTGTCTCGCTGAACAAAGTGATCGATGATCTTAAAGAGGTGTTGCAGATTACGCACAGCATTGAGACAAGCACAGCAAAAACGCTGGAATCGGATGTCTCGTTTGACAAAGGCAAATATGAACTCTCCGAGGATGGGAAGGAGGTTCTGCAAAAACTTGTGGAAAGAATTATGGCCGAGGCAGATACCTATATCAGGGATCATCCCGATAAAAACCTTATCACGAAGATCAAAGTTGTCGGCTACACCGATCGGTTGGATTTTGCCAGAGGGACGGATTTGGTAAGGGAACTTAGGGAAGGCTCGGAAAATGAGTTTCCCCAGCGTAAATCCGAACAGCGGCAGTTTTTAAATCAGCGGCTTTCGGAGCTCCGGGCCAGAACCATCGTCAAATATATTGAGGAATTCATATCAATATCTGAAAAAAAGGAATCCGGCTTTCAGATTGATACGGAAGCTGTGGGCAGGGGAGAAAAGATGCCGGCAAATCTTCCCCCTCCCTATCCGAATACCGATTTTCGCCGGCGGATTTGTAAGATTTATACCTATACTACTGTATATTAATAATGGACAGGTCCAACCTGACAAAAGATATTTATCATCTCAGGCGGGAGAATAATCTGCACCGTCAACATGCCATCACATTCTCCTGTCTGGGCAAACTGGGATCCGCAAACCATCCGGAGCTGCACAGATGGAAGCGATATCTGCAAATCCTGATCCGGGAATCCCTGAATGAAAGGTCGGTTTCGCAATATCCTTTCATTATCGGGCTTGCGGAGTCCGGCATTGTGCCCTCGGCGCTTTTTCATCAGTTGCTCCGGGAGCAGGGGATTCATGCCGGATGGATATGTTCCACACGGAGACCTTCCCGCGGGATTCATTTCAGAGAGAGTCATTCCCACGGGCCGGACCACATTCTGCCGCTGCCCAGTCGCCAGCCCACGGAATTATGGTTTGTGGATGATGAGATCACCACAGGCCGGACGTTGCTCCGTCTCGCCCTGAATTTATGCCGGATGACGGATGTCCGGCAGGTTCGTTTTTTTGCCATTGCGGACACCCGCAGTTTCAGTCATGCGGGTCAGTTCGGACCGATTTTGGAAAATCACGGAATTGCGCATTCCGTCCATACGCTGGTTCAACTGAAACAGAGGAACGGGGGGGATCAGAATGCCGGGACGTTGTTGGAAGACAGCCATCAGGAGATCAGAATGAGTGTGCCGGATGAAACTCCCGAATCGGACTGGCATTTTCCCCGTCAGAGGCCCGGTCTCCGAAACCAGTCAGACACCCCTGTCCTGTTTTCCGATTCGCTCCCGATCCGGATAAATGGGAAGGGGTCGATTCTCGTCGTGGGAGAGGCGGTTGACATCGCGCTGAGACTTGTACAGCTCAATCCGCTTTTGTCATTCCGTCATGTGACCCTGAGCCCCTGGGAAACAGATCATATAAATATTTTCAGCCGTTTGGATATCTTCGGAAAATATTATCTCTACAATTACCATGATCTCAGTCCGCCGCTTCACATACTCAGTGACCCGATTGATTCTGAGATCGGAACGGAAGTCGGGAGGCTGCTGGCTGAAAAAGGTTTCAGGGTTGAACATGATGTCAGTAAATGAAGACCAGACACTTACCGGCGGTATCGGATACAGTCCCGGGAATGACCGGACGCTGACCGGCGGCGTCGCCGGACGAATTAAGGGTGATGAAACCCTGACCGGCGGTATCGGCGGACATCGGCAGGGTGATGAAACCCTGACCGGCGGTATTGGCGGACATCACCAGGATGATAAAACCCTGACCGGCGGCAAAGGCGGTCCCGACGGTTTCACCCGGACCCGCAAAGCCGGTGAAACTGCTGATATGCCGCCGGTCAAAGCCGACTGGAAGGCCGGGGATGTTATTGACAGCAGATATGAAGTGAAGGAACTCATCGGCCGGGGCGGTATGGGAACGGTCTTCAGGGTCCGCCACCGGGAATGGCATATCGACATGGCTGTCAAGATGCCGCTTGCCCATCTGGTGGCGGATGAGGCTTCCAGAGCGCGGTTCGTCCGTGAGGCCCAGACCTGGGTGGACCTGGGGATGCATCCGAATATCGTCCAGTGCTGGTATGTGCGCGAATTGGACGGCATGCCCCGGCTTTTCATGGACTATCTGAAAGGCGGAAGCCTGAAGGACCGGATCAGAAAAGGCGAAGTCAGTCCCGGGGAGCGGGAGAAGATTATTGATCTGACGATTCAGGCATGTGACGGACTCGGCTACGCGCATGAGAAGGGCGTGGTTCATCGGGATGTCAAACCGGCCAATATGCTGATGACCCGGAATGACCGGCTGTGTCTCACCGATTTCGGTCTGGTGAAGATCGCGGGCATGGAAGATATTGAAGGAGGGCTGACACACACCGGTTCGGACGGAGACGAACATTCCCTGACCCTGGAGGGTTCCGCCCTGGGCACGCCACAGTACGGCGCGCCTGAGCAGTGGAGAGGTGAAAAGAACATCGACGGCCGGGCCGATATTTACGCGCTCGGCGTGACTCTCTTCGAACTCTTCTGCACACGGAGGCCCTTTGATGACGGCAGCCACAGCGAACCGCCGCATGTTCTGATCGGACGGCATCTCTCCTCACCGCCGCCTGATCCCCGTGAATTCAACAAAACCATAAAAGAGCCGCTCGCGAAACTCATCCTGCGATGTCTTGCCAAAACGCCGGCGGAACGGCCGGCGTCAATGGCCGAGATCAGGGAGGAGCTGACAGGAATTTATAAGGAGATCACCGGTGAAAGATACAAACGTCCCGTACCTGCCGCGGGCGAGCTTCGGGCGGACTCTCTGAATAACAAGGCGGTGTCTCTGTGGGACCTGGGGCGGAGAGAAGGAGCATCTGACCTGTTTGTCAAAGCGATTCAGAACGACCCTCAGCATTTTGAGGCGACCCGGAACATCAGCATCCTGAACTGGAACGAGGCGAAGATCACAGACGAGTCGCTGCTTGAGCGTCTCCGTGTGCTGGAGGATATCCACCGGGGGCGTATGAATTACTGGAGGGGACTCGGAGAAATTCACATATGCCGGGGTGCAATGGATGAAGCTTCCGCGGTTCTTAAAAAAGCCCAGGCCTTTGATCCGATTGACGAAAAGATCGGGAATCTCATCAGGGAAGCGAATCAGGCCATGTCGGAAGATGCCGGCTGGGCGAGACTGATGCGCACCCTCAAAGGGCACGCCGGGTTTGTAAACGCCGTCGCCATGAGCCCGGACGGGAAGCTCGGCCTTTCAGGGAGCATGGATCATACGCTGATACTCTGGGACCTGACCACGGGAAAGCGTATCCGTTCCTTCAGAGAGCAGGATGCCTCTCTCAGCGGTCATACGGATAATGTCACCTCTGTTGCTATCACCCCGGACGGAAAATCGGCGATTTCCGGAAGCGCGGATGAAACCTTGCGGCTGTGGGAACTGAAGACCGGAAAATGCCTTCAGGTCTTTGAAGGATACACCGATATTGTGACCTCGGCAACCATTACCCCGAACGGAAAATTCGCTCTGTCGGGAAGTTTGGATAAAAACCTGTGGTTGTGGAATCTGACCACGGGAAAATTTCTTCGATACTTCGAAGGGCACACCGATTCTGTGTATGCCGTCGCAATCACCCCGAACGGAAAATTCGCCATATCAGGAAGCTGGGATAAGACGCTGCGGTTGTGGAGCCTGAAGACCGGAAAATGCCTGCGGATTTTTGAAGGGCACATAGACACAGTGGAATCCGTGGCCGTCAGCCCGGACGGAAAACTCGCTCTGTCGGGAAGCGCGGATGAAACCTTGCGGCTGTGGGAATTAAAATCCGGAAGATGTCTGTGCGTCTTTCAGGGACACACTGATTCGGTGGAATCCGTTGCCATCAGTCCGAACGGAAAATTCGCTCTGTCGGGAAGCTGGGACAAGACGGTGCGACTGTGGGAGATGAAGACCGGAAAATGTCTTCGCACTTTCGAGGGGCACACAGACGCTGTGACCTCCGCTGTGATCAGTGCGGACGGAAAACACGCGCTTTCAGGAAGTCTCGACTATACTCTGAGGCTGTGGAACATCTGCGTCCCGTCTCAGGTTCCGGCATTGGAACTGACAAAGATAAAAGAACTGAAGGTATTAAAAAAGGAAGAGAAAAAAGCCCGGCTGCTGGCATATAAGGCAGAACAATGCCTTGAGAAAGGAAGAGTCTCCGAGGCATTGGAGGTCTTATGCCAGGCCAGAGGCATTCCCGGATTTGAGCGTGATTCGGAACTGCTGGCGATTTGGAGCAGGGCTGCGGAAAAGGCGGTTCGGAGTGCGCTCAGGACAGCCTGGTATCTCAGAACCTTCGAGGGGCACATCGATCCGGTGGCGTCTGTCGCGATCAGTCGGGACGGGAGAATCGGTTTTTCAGCGAGCAGGGAGGATATCCTAATGTGGGAGATGAGCACCGGAAAATGCCTCGGTTCCTTTGCCGGGCATATTGATGTTGTGAACGCCTTCGCGGTCAGCCCGGACGGAAAACTCGGTCTTTCCGGAAGCCGGGACAGTACCCTGCGGCTGTGGGACCTCTCCTTAGGTATGTGTATCCGTACTTTTGAAGGGCATACGGATTCGGTGAACACTGTCGCAATCGGCTCGGACGGGGATTTCGGACTTTCCGGGGGGGATGACTGCACCCTGCGTTTCTGGAGCCTGAAGACGGGAAGCTGCACTCGCGTCTTTAAAGGGCACACCGACGCCGTAAACGCCGTCGCGATCACTCCGGACAGGCGATTCGCCCTTTCAGGAAGTTCGGACGATACACTTCGGCTCTGGACGTTGTCCTCAGGCGAATGTATCCGTACTTTTGAAGGGCATACCGATTCGGTGAATGCTGTCGCGATCACGCCGGACGGAAAATTCGGACTTTCGGGAAGCTCTGACAGGTCTTTACAGTTATGGGACATGTTTGACAAAAAAGAGAAAAAGCCTCTCTCATTAGCCGGAGATATGGGATCTGTGAACGCAGTCGCCATCACTCCGGACGGACGTTTCGGTTTTTCAGGAAATGACCGGGCGATGCTGCTGTGGGATCTGGCTACGGAGGAAGGGGTCTGTATATTTGAGGGACATTCTGACACAGTGACCAGCCTTGCCCTCAGCCCGGATGCCCGCTTCATACTTTCAGGAAGTTCTGACAGGACATTGCAACTGTGGGAGCTGGACTGGGAGATACTTCCGGAGTGCATGCTTACAGAGGAGAAGAAAGCAGAAAAGAGAATACCTGAAAGCGATAACCTTATCAATTCCTCCTCCAATATCGTGTTTGAATTTTTTTCCTATACTCTGGAAAAATTATTTATTGTTATCTCAAATCATAAGCCGTTTTTTATCGTCCTCGGCGTTTTAATCGCTTTATACTTGCTGAATTTCATCTTAACCTATATGGCGGCAGGCGTCGTCAGATAGAGATTCTTGCTCTTGCTCTTGCTCTTAATCTTGCTCTTGCTCTTGCTCTTGCTCTTAATCTTGCTCTTGCTCTTGCTCTTAATCTTGCTCTTGCTCTTGCTCTTAATCTTGCTCTTAATCTTGCTCTTGCTCTTGCTCTTAATCTTGCTCTTGCTCTTAATCTTTATCTTATTCCTGCTCCTGATCGAACGGACACTGATAAGAGCAAGATAAAGATAAAGATAAAGATAAAGAGCAAGAGCAAGAGCAAGATAAAGAGCAAGAGCAAGAGCAAGAGCAAGAGCAAGAGCAAGATTAAGAGCAAGATTAAGATTAACTGATATTAAAAGAGGAGTTCTTTATGCATGTCGAAGTCAAAGTCACAGCAGGCCCGGCCAAAGGCCAGACCTTTGCATTTCACAAACCGGACTGCTTCCTCTTCGGTCGTGCAGCAGATGCCCGTATCTCTCTGACCAGGGACCCTTATGTCTCACGCCAGCATTTCCTCCTGGAAATCTCGCCGCCCGAGTGCAGGGTGACTGACCTTGACAGCAAAAACGGCGTGTTCGTGAACGGCATCCGCTACGGAGGCCGGAGACCGCCGGATCCGGATGTCATTCAGGCTCCGGATGGAGCAAAAGAGGCCCACCTGAAGAATGGGGACGAGCTTGCGGTGGGCGACACGATGATGACAATCTTCATCAAAATGAACGCCCGATGTTCGGAATGCGGCAAAAAGATGCCTGATGATAAAAAAGGCCCTATTTGCCGGGCATGTCGTGAGAAACAGCAACAGTCTTCACAGCGGTCCGTACATTGCGCTTATTGTGACAGAGATGTGACCGACGAGGTCGGCGCACGGGGGCACGATGGTACGGGCGAGTATGTGTGCGATCTCTGCCAGACAAGGGATGCTAACAACCCCATGGATCTCCTCAAAAACCTGCTCAGAGACGCGGCTGTTCCAAAGGACTTTCCGGACATGCCGACATTCAGGGGCTATCGTATCGAAAATGAGCTCGGACGCGGGGGCATGAGCGTGGTTTACAAAGCCCTCGAAGAAGAGACCGGCAGGATTGTCGCCATAAAAACGATGCGGCCCCAAGTGGCTGTGAATGAGGAGAATATCCGTATCTTTCGGAGGGAGATTAAGATTACCCGCCAGCTCAGGCATAAAAATATCGTTGAAATCTTCAAGTACGGAAAGAGCAAAGGCGTGTTCTTTTTTGTGCTTGAACTGGTTGATGGCATGGACTTGGATGTGTTCATCAAATCCAAAGGCGGGCGCATCGAGATTGAGGAGGCCGCGCCGATCATGCTGGATATCCTTGAAGGCCTCGCGTATGCCCACCGTGTGAAGATAAAGATGAAGTTTGTCAGCGGCAGGGAGAAGCGGTTTACCGGGATCGTGCATCGGGATATCAAGCCTCAGAATATCCTTCTGGCGCGGAATGAGAACGGATGGACCCCTAAAATTGTCGATTTCGGACTTTCAAAGAGCTTCGAGTCCGCCGGGCTGACCAATATGACAGTCGCGGGCCAGGTGGCCGGCACGCCGATTTACTGGCCGAGGGAACAGATCACCCATTATAAGTATCTCAATCCCGCGACAGATGTCTTCTCCATCGCGGCCGTGTTTTACGAGATGCTAACCGGCTCTTATGTGCGGGAAGGGTTCAGGGAGATGTTCGCCCAATGCCAGAACAATGACAGGTTTCCGGGGATTGCCGACTTTATGCGTATTATCTCGGAGAACCCTCCCGTTCCCTTATGTGAACGTCAAAAAAATATCCCCGAAGCCGTGGCAGCGGTCATTGACCGGGCGCTGAAAGAGGCCGAAGTACCGCCGGACGAAGCTGAAATGCGTTCCGCACTGGTCAAACTGCGTTATCCGGATGCGGGCATCTTCCGCGATGAACTGGCCAAAGCATTTAAGAAAGCAGGACTAAACGGATAAACACATGTAGAACAAATTTGCAATTTGTTCAGGCAGCCATGTAGAACAAATTTGCAATTTGTTCAAGCACAATGCCATGTAGAACAAATTTGCAATTTGTTCAAGCACAATGCCATGTAGAACAAATTTGGGGTGTGTCCCATCTACCCCATCATGTCGTTCGGTCAGAACCGGTTTCAGACCGGAATCCTTCGTGGCAGCAGTGGATTCCGGGTCAGAACTGAAAAAATGTCCCATTTTTTCAGTTCTGCCCGGAATGACAGGTGGAGGTGGGACACACCCCAAATTTGCAATTTGTTCCAGCACGATGCCATGTAGAACAAATTTGCAATTTGTCCAAGCACGATGCCATCTAGAACAAATTTGCAATTTGTCCAAGCACGATGCCATGTAGAACAAATTTGCAATTTGTCCAAGCACGATGCCATGTAGAACAAATTTGCAATTTGTTCAAGCACAATGCCATGTAAAACAAATTTGCAATTTGTTTATGCACGATGCCGATGTAGAACAAATTTGCAATTTGTTCACGCACCATAAGTGTAAACTTAAGGATTCCCAATCTTAATCCTGCTCTTGCTCTTTATCTTTATCAAACGGACACGACAGGATTAAGATTAGGAGCAAGAGCAAGATAAAGATAAAGATAAAGATAAAGATAAAGAGCAAGAGCAAGATAAAGAGCAAGTCCTAAGTTTACACTTATGGTTCACGCACAATTTGAAAAATTGTGCTACTCGTGCCATGTAGAACAAATTTGCAATTTGTTCACGCACAATTTGAAAAATTGTGCTACTCGTGCCTGCACAATGCCGATGTAGAACAAATTTGCAATTTGTTCACGCACAATTTGAAAAATTGTGCTACTCGTGCCATGTAGAACAAATTTGCAATTTGTTCACGCACAATTTGAAAAATTGTGCTACTCGTGCCATGTAGAACAAATTTGCAATTTGTTCATGCACAATTTGAAAAATTGTGCTACTCGTGCCATGTAGAACAAATTTGCAATTTGTTCACGCACAATTTGAAAAATTGTGCTACTCGCTCACAATGCCATGCACAATTTGAAAAATTGTGCTACTCGTTCCTGCACAATTTGAAAAATTGTGCTACTCGTTTAATACTTTTGGAGGTGTTAATGGAATCTGTTTTGAAAAGATTGGTAATTTTCATTTCCCTTTTTATCTTTGCCGGATGTTCGGCAATATCACCGGTAAAAGAAGATAAAGAACTGGAATCGCTTGTTTTGGCTCTTATAAAAAATAAAGCTGAGATGGAAAAAAAACGGGCCGAGCGCCGCGGAAAGGGAATAAAAACATTAATGGTGGAAAAATCGGGGGAGGATTTTGCTATCAGCGCTGACTTGGAAAATGCGTCTGTTTCCGAAGTCGTTCAACGCGTGTTTAAGGAATCCGGTCAATCCTATTTGTTTGATCAGATCAGGCTTCATGGAACAATGACGGCGCGCTTTGACAAGTTGCCTCTGCTGGAAGCCCTGAATCTGATTCTTAAACCGATTCTTCTGATTGCCGAACGGACGGATGACATAGTGGTAATCAAAAGCGATGCGGATAAAAACCAGCCGCCGGATGCCAAAGTCCATGCGGAAATCGCTCTGGCCAACCTTGATCTAAAGATGGCGGCCAGACTTTTGGATGGTCTGTACCCCAAGGATATCATGGGAACCAACACCCGGGAAGTCGAATTCGGACCTGTTTCCGCCTCAAACACAATGTATCTCGGAGGTCGGAAAGATGCTGTTTCCAAGGCAGCTCAACTGCTGATGAAAGCAGACTCGGAAGTCCGTCATATTGCCATTGAAGTCCTTGTTGTTGAATACAGCTCGGGCGCTTTGGAAGAATTAGGCGCGAAGCTTAACGAACTGAAAGATGGGAAATATGGCGGAACTTTGGATTACGGATCTGCAACTGTAAATGATCCAAGCAAAGATATCATCAGCTTTTCCAAGACTCCGTTCGATCCAACAACTTTTACTGCCGCAATCAACTTTCTGATGAGTGATAACAAAGCCCGTCTCATTTCAAGACCTTATATTTCCACTTTGAGCGGAAAAGAGGCGGAGATCAATATCTCCAGTGATCGTTATGTCATTGTTGACGAGGGAGAGGGGGCAACTTCGACCCAGTCAATCACTGCGGGTGTGATTCTGAAAATCACACCCATCGTCATGGCAGACGGCAGGCTCCGTATGGAGGTGTCGGTGGAGGATTCCCAGTTCTCAGCGGTTAATGTCTCCAATGTTTCAACCGAAGTAAGAAAAAACAGTGCCAAGACGGTAATGCAGGTCGAGGACGGGCAGACGATCATTGTCGGCGGACTGGTTTTAAACCGAACGGCATGGAGCAATACAGGATTTCCGTTTTTAAGGCGTATTCCGATTTTAAATCTGCTTTTTGCCGATCGGGGCAGGGAACTTGAAGAAAAGGAAGTGTCGATTTATGTGACGCCTCACATCTGGAAACCGAACATGCTCAGTCCGATAATCGCACCGGATGCTCTGACGATTAAAGATGGGAAGGATATAGGCACTTTTATTGATAGTTTAAAATAGATCAACTGATTAAGAATCTGGAAATGCGGAATTAAATAAATACTTTGCACTTTTACCCTTCCTGTGGGATTGGCAAATCTGCCGGCCGTCGGCTCGGATTTGCCGATCCAATAGGAGTAAGCAAAGTGATTTATTACACATTCCCTAATGATGATGCGGAGGGACAAAATGAACAAAAAGAAAAAAAAGAAAGGGTTGGTCAGGACGAATTACAAGGTTAGAGTGGAAATCAGAGCCGGAACCGCTATGGACGATTTGATCAAGAAATTCTCGAAAAAAAAGGGGTAAAATTTTTTGCCCTGACTATTCGGCAGATCCGGGAGACCGTTCAGATTTGTCAATCCGAATCAGGATTGGCAAATCCGAACCCCGCCGGTTTGCTCAGTCCGACAGACCCGCCATACTCAGTTCGTCATGGCAAATCCGAACCCCGCCGGTTTGCTCAGTCCGCATATCCGCCATGCTCGGTTCGGATTGGCAAATCCGAACCCCGCCGGATTGCTCAGTCCGCATATCCGAACATGCTCGGTTCGGATTGGCAAATCCGAACCCCGTCCGCATATCCGAACATGCTCGGTTCGGATTGGCAAATCCGAACCCCGCCGGTTTGCTCAGTCCCGCATATCCGCCATGCTCAGTTCGGATTGGCAAATCCGTTTGCTCAATTCCACAGACTCGCCATGTTCAGTTCGTCTTCAGGCGGTCTGTCCCTTCCGAAAAAAACCGGAAATCTGATTATAACGGATTTAGGGGAGCCCTTAAACTTAAACTTAAACTTAAACTTGCACTTAAACACTTAGACCCGAACCGCGCTCAGACTCCGGCCTGAGTGTGAATGTCCGGGGTCTGAGCATAAGTGTAAGTTTAAGTGCAAGGGGCCTCCCCTAAATCCGTTATAATCAGCCGGAAATGCATTTGTCAAAAAAGTTGAAAATCTTATGAAAGAAAATTTTTATTCAGGTGTCTATGATAAGTAAATGTTCAAACACTGATATTAAGGAGGTGATGCCGGGATCGTTAATATGTCATCCCCTTCTTTAATGGAAAAGGAGGGATGAATTTACAAGTTGTTGTACTACATTCCTGCTTTTCTGAAGGATGCCAAAAAAGTTGAAAATTCTGTGAAAGAAAATTTTTATTCGGGTGTCTATGGTAAGTAAATGTTCAAACACTGATGATTAAGGAGGTGATGCCTGGGATCGTTAATATGTCTTGTTCGGAACTTTTTTTAATTCAACCATAACAATTTTTTATCAAAAAATAAATAAACGGAGGTCAAAATGAAAAAATCCACAGCATTACTTACAGCATTACTTACAGCCCTGATGGTTGGCTTTATGATCGGAAATGTTCATGCGGATGAAGGGATGATGTGCGCTCAGGTCATCACTTACGGACTGAATCCGGAAACCCTGGAATGGGAAACCTTTCCGACGCCCTGTGATGTTCCCGAAGGATGGCGCTCTTCGACGACACTTCCGGACATCGAACCTTCTGAACCGGGCGACGTCATCGACCCGATTTATCCTGACGGCGGGCCGATTATCGCTCCGAATCCCGGTTCCAATACCTTTACGGAAGAGAACGACAGAGAAACGGTTTCCCTGAAACAGGGCGATTCAATACGCGTGGTTCTGGAGAGTAATCCCACTACCGGGTATTCATGGAATATCAGAGCATTGGATCGGGAAGTGTTCGACAATCAGGACAGTGTTTATGAATCCGGCTGCTCTTCGGACGACAATATTGTCGGCTGCGGTGGAAAAGAGATATGGACTTTTGTGGCTATGGCACCCGGAAAAACAAGACTTGAGATGGTATATGCCCGGTCCTGGGAAACAGATCAGCATATCCGGGAGTTCTCCCTGAATGTGGAAGTCCTCGATTCGCGGGACGATATTGTCATCGATCCGAATCCCGGTTCTAACACCTTTACAGAGGAGAACGACAGAGAAACGGTTTCCCTGAAACAGGGCGATTCAATACGCGTGGTTCTGGAGAGTAATCCCACTACCGGGTATTCATGGAATATCAAAACATTGGATCGGGACGTACTCGACAATCAGGACAGTGTTTATGAATCCGGCTGCTCTTCGGACGACAATATTGTCGGCTGCGCCGGAAAAGAGATATGGACTTTTGTGGCTGTGGCACCCGGAACAACAAGACTTGAGATGGTATATGCCCAGTCCTGGGAAACGGATCAGCATATCCTGGATTTCTCCATGAATGTGGAAGTCCTGTCTTTCAGTGACGAAGAGCCTGACGACCTCAATGTCGGCGGCGATCCGATCATCGATGATACAGGAAAAGATACTCCCATCATTGTGCCGTATCGCCCTGACGATGCTACCGGGCCAGATGACGCTGTTAAACCGGACGACAATGCCGGAAGCGATGATGATGCCGGAAGCGATGATGCCGGAAGCGATGATGCCGGAAGCGATGATGCCGGAAGCGATGATGCCGGAAAAGAGGATGATGCCGGAAAAGAGGATCCCGTGATTGCTCCGTATGATCCCAATGCCGACGATGTCATCATTGCCCCCGAGCTCTCCTGTGACCATGATTATAATGGTGACGGTGCGACGGATCGGAAAGATCTGGTTAAAAAAAGAAGGGACATGAATGCGGAGTTCAGAACATGGAAGAAAGAATGCTGGCGGACAAAGGAAGAATGCGGGGATTATAACGGTGACGGCAGCGTTAACCGGAAAGATCTGATAGAGAAAAGAAAGAATAAGGACAGCGACTTCAGAAACTGGAAAACAGAATGTTGGAAAGCGGCTCTCATTCAGGCTGAATCCGCTGAAGCAAACAACATCGGCAGGAGCCCCAAAGTCAGCGAGTGCGGCGGTTTCAGTGTGAAAGAAGCCACTTTTGATGATACAACAGTGGCAAATGACGAGTGCAGGGATGAAAGGCTTGTCTGGAATTACAACGAAGAATCCCGGACAGTCACTCTCCTGAATGAAAACATCCATCTCAACTGCTGCGGGAATCGTTCCATAAGCGCATCGTTGAATGAGGAGACAGGCGTTTATGAGATATATGAGACAGACAAACCGGATATGATAGACGGGAATCCGGCACGTTGCAGATGCATGTGTTTTTTTGACTTTCAGATAGAAGTGCCTGACATTGCTCCGGGAACGATTCAGGTAAAACTTTTCCGTGCTGTTACTGAGGAGAAAGAGGGAGTATCAGAAGAGGTATGGAAAGGGGAACTGGATCTGAGCCAGGGCCAGGGCGAGGAGCAGGTAGAGGAGAACGTCGGCTGGTGTTACGAGGAGCCGGAGTGCCTTGATGAGGAGATCTGCGGGAACGGCGTTGATGACAACTGCGACCATCAGGTTGACGAAGGTTGCGGCGAAGAGTGCGGCGGCATTATCGGGCTTGGCTGTCCTGAAGGGCAGTTCTGTCTGTATCCCGAAGACACCTGCGATTGGAGAGATCATATGGGCATCTGCACCCCTGTTCCCGAGTTCTGTATCGAACTCTATCATCCGGTGTGCGGATGCGACGGCAAAACGTATGATAATGACTGTTTTCTGCTGATGGCAGGGCAGTCCAAAATGCATGACGGACCGTGTGAGTAAAATATTGAATATTGAATAATCGGCTTTGGAGTATCTTAGGGACTCGGAAGAAACGCATTGTCCCAATTCTCGGATCATGTCATTCCGGGAAAATCGGAAAACGGATATGTTTTCTGATTCTGACCCGGAATTCATTGGAACAATGCGTTTTTTTCGAGTCTCTTATATTATATGCCTGCATCTTATACAAGATGCCTGCGTTTTGTGACAGGCTGCGATTGTGCGGCATAATAACAAGTTGGATTTTTTATGAAAATTCAGAAGGAGACTAAAGAAGGTGAAGAATTTTTTTGTGGCAGTTTTGGCAATGGTGGTTTTGGCAATGGTATTGACTGTCGGTCCGGCTTATGGCGGACAAACTGAGGAATGTCCCTGCAAATCCTCGGTACGAACCCCAACTCCCAGAATCGTGGGTGGCGACAAGGTGACGAATTCGAGCGAATATCCGTGGATGGTGGCATTGGGTGATCTGGTAAAGCCTGATGAAGAAGAACTTGGAGAAATAGTTGGAGGAGAACTTGGGGGAGAACTTGGAGAAACTGAATTTTTCACCCAATTCTGCGGAGGATCGCTCATCGGCGACAAATGGGTTCTCACAGCCGCGCATTGTGTATTTGAATGTGGCGGAACCAAGGACACGGAGAATTTTTATGTGCAGATCGGCACACTTGATGTTGAGGATTCGGAAGGCGGAGAGCGGATCAAAGTAAAGCGGATTATCACACATCCTGATTATGGTATGACTTCGGACATCGCGATTCTGGAGCTGGAGAAATCCGCAACCGGTTATACTCCGGTTCAGTTGTACAGAGGAAGCGACACGCTTGCAGGAAAAGACTGCACGGTCATCGGATGGGGGCAGACAGTCGGATATGATCACCCTGACGAAGTTGAAGACCCCTGGATGCTGCGGCAGGTTTCAATTCCCATTGTTTCCAACGAACAATGCCAGCAGGCGGTCGATTCAAACGGAGACGGCGAACAAATAGCCGACACCGATCTGTGTGCGGGCACTGAAGAGGGCGGCAAGGATTCCTGTTTCGGAGACAGCGGCGGTCCCTTGGTCATTCAGGAGGACGGTGTCTGGAAACAGGCAGGCGTGGTCAGCCGGGGAACCAGCCAGCAATGCGCTGAAAAAGGATTCTACGGCGTATATACCCGTGTGTCGGAATTTACCGATTTTATTGACGGATATATGAAAGACAGCGCGTCAGTATGGGGAAAAATCACCGTTTCCGCGGCAGGTCATGAGGATATGGGGGTTAAAAACGCAAACGCAACGGTTTCAGTTGACGGAACCGCTTATGAGGCAGCAACAGATGAAAATGGCCAGTTTTCCATTATGATACCCAGAGAAAAGATATCCGCCGGCAATCATACACTATCTGTGACCGCACCCGGACTTGTATCTTCAAGCCAGTCTGTCACGATGCAGGGAGAGGAGGGGGAAAGCCTCGAAGTGAATGAAAAACTCTCCTTATCCCAAAGCGGAACCGGGGTTCAGGGCGATTTCAGCGGCAACGGCAAATTGGGAATTGAAGATTGCATCGGCATTCTTCAAAAACTGACAGAAAACTAACTTCCCAATAAGTCCAGGCAACTTATAAAATCAACAGATTATAACCAGAAAAAGTATGCCTTATGTGGCGTTTGATAATTTCTGATTATAACGCTTTTTGGGGAGATGGTGGATTCCGGGTCAGAAATGATAAGAATCCTGCCGATTCTTATCATTTCTGCCCGGAATGACAGGGTTCGGGCCGTTGGAATCCCTGCTGATCATAACGACTTTTGGGGAGACGGTGGATTCCGGGTCAGAAATGATAAGAATCCTGCCGATTCTTATCATTTCTGCCCGGAATGACAGGGTTCGGGGCCGTTGGAATCCCTGCTGATCATAACGACTTTTGGGGAGACGGTGGATTCCGGGTCAGAAATGATAAGAATCCTGCCGATTCTTATCATTTCTGCCCGGAATGACAGGGTTCGGGGCCGTTGGAA
>JAUCGI010000055.1:0-10998 GCA_030378035.1 Desulfobacterales bacterium HSG2 | reverse complement strand
GGAATCCCTGCTGATCATAACGACTTTTGGGGAGACGGTGGATTCCGGGTCAGAAATGATAAGAATCCTGCCGATTCTTATCATTTCTGCCCGGAATGACAGGGTTCTCCCAACAGATCTCTGAGTCTGGGTTTGGGATCAGTCGGCCTGTCCTGCCGGCAAACCAGATCACCACACTGCGGATGTCACGGATTTCCAAAAGGATACCTTCAGGTAACTGAGTTGATTTCTCATAGCCCGGAGGCCAGTGCCGGTGCCAGCGGCCGTCGGGATGAAGATAGGAAAAATTCCCCGACAGAACCTGTCCAGCGGGCGATTTCCCATGGTTCGTCATTTCGTTCTTTATATTGCAAAAGAATTTTCCCGTCTTTGAAGGATAATTCCATGCTTATGGGAGTGGGAACGCCCCGCATTCCCTCACGTTGAAGTTCATGTTCACGAGCTTCCCAAATCCGTTATAATCAGTCAATTTTTTGCAAGATATCCAATATCCATGTCAAATCCCTCTCCTCCGAGTTCTCTGTCGGCACCGAGTGAATAGAGGGCAAAGGGCTGCCTGTTTTTGCCGGGAATACTGTATTGGTAAGGAGTTCCCCATGGGTCTGAGGATATCTTCGTCAAGGTACGGTCCTTTCCAAAACTCCCTGAGCCGTGCATCTGTCGGCGGGTAATACAACAGTTTCATGCCCTCCTGAGCTGTCGGGAATCGTCCGATATCCAACCGCAGCGTGTACAGCGCGCCTTTTATCATTTTTATCTGCACTTTGGCGGTCTTCACCTTGGACTCATCCACTCTGCCGAAGAGTCTGTGACCCACAAGCCCGACAAGCAGTCCGATGATGACCAGTACAACCAGCATTTCCAATAAAGTGAATCCATGACTGGATCGGATCAAATGTCTGTCTTTTGTCACAATAAAATCTCCTTTTAAGGGTTAAGGGTATTAAGGGTTAAGGGCTAAGGGTTAAGGGTAAGGTTAAGGTCGTATGCAAGGACAGCCTTAATCCTTAATCCTTAACCCTTAATCCTTAACCCTTAAACATGGGGAACAGGTCAATGGGTGGGGTATTTTAAGGTGGATATATTCGTCTTCGGTAAAGAAAAGGCGACAGTGTCCAGGCTGCCAGAATTATCATAGGCAAGATGTGGGCTGATGAAAATTCCCGGTTTTATGGCGGTTTTTCAGCCGTGATCCGGCCCATGCCTTTTCCGACACGCAGGCTCTCAGACAGGGCCTTCATCCGGAGCAGAAACGGGATCGGTCAGAAATGACCGAAAAAACCGTTTTTCATCACCCAGGCAAGATGTCAGAGATTCCCGAAGTTTTATCCGGAGCAGAAACGGGATCGGTCAGAAATGACCGAAAAAACCATTTTTCATCACCTAGGCAAGATGTCAGAGATTCCCGAAGTTTTGAAAACTTTTGGGAGTCCGGTTTTGTTTAAAGTCCCCGAAGTTTTAAAAACTTCAGAAACAGAACCTTTTGGAGAGCTTGCTCCGACAAGAGATTTCAGCGGACCCAAAATCCTGGCAAAAATATGCCCCTGACATCTTTTATCAGGGATAATAAGAATCGGCAGGATTTTCCCTTCCCTTCCCTTCCCTTCCTTTCCCTTCCCTTCCTTTCCTTCCCTGATAAAAGACGTCATGGACAGATAAAAAACGTCATGGACAGATAAAAAACGTCATGGACAAAGTTTCTGACCCGGAATCCCAAAAGGCGTTATAATCAGAAAAAGTTCTTGTGCAAAAAAAATAAAATAAGACTGTGTTTATTTTTTTCTTTCAAAATTCATCAAGAAAATTATATTATTAGTACAGCAACTTGGAAATTCATCCCCCTTTGTTATTATAAGAGAGGGGGTGACGAATTTACAAGTTGCTGTATTAGGTATCCTTTATTTGTCAGTTTATACTTTTGGGTGTTAACTGTTAAGTGTTAAGACCGGGAAAAACGCAAACTGCTTTCGGCTTTTTTAAAGGATGCTTATGGTTGTGGCTGAATAAGGTTCAGACATCGGAACTTCACCAAAGGAGCAAAAAAAATGGATCATGGTTCCAGGAAACAGAAGATATTGATTGTCGATGACGAACCGGACAATATCAAAATACTGGCAGAAGTGCTGGCAGATGATTATACGCTTTTCGGGGCCACGAACGGCAAAGAGGCGATTAAATGCGCCATTGGCAAGGAAAAGCCCGATTTGATTCTGCTGGATGTTGTCATGCCCCACATGAACGGATATGAGGTTCTCAAAGTGCTGAAAGCTGACAGCAGGACCCGGGATATCCCTGTCGTTTTCATAACGGTTATGGGCAGAGAACTTAATGAGCTCCGGGGATTCAAATTAGGTGCCGTGGACTATATTATGAAGCCGTTCAGCCCGGCAATTGTCAGCGCCCGTGTGCGGATCCATCTGGAACTCAAACATTATCGCGACTATCTTGAATCTATTATTCAGAAACGCACCAAGGAGCTTGCTGTATCCAACAAAAGGCTCCGAAAAGAAATTATGCAGCGAAGACAGGCTGAGGAACTGTTGGAAGAGCAGATTAAACAGCGTACCAAGGAACTCCGACAGAGCAAAGAATCTCTCCGGCAGAGTGAAGAATCTTTCCGGCAGAGTGAAGAATCTTTCCGGCAGAGTGAAGAATCTCTCCGTATTCTTCTGAACGCCATCCGGGAATCAGCGACTTTGATAGATATCAAGGGGACCGTTCTGCAAGCAAATGAAACGGCTGCTCTCAGACTTCACACCACCGTCGATAAGCTTGTCGGTGCCTCCATTTATGATTTCCTTCCTCATAACATAAGTGAGGAGAGAAAAAAATGTTTCAAAAAGGTTATTCATACAGGCCGGCCCCTTTGTTTTGAAGATGTATGTGATGGCAGGCGTATGAACAACACCGTTTGTCCTGTTTTCGATGACAAAAGAAAAATCAGCAGGCTGGCTATTTTTTCCGTTGACAGCGTCGGGCATGAAAAAAATGGAGAAAGCGGCCTGAGAGAATCTGAACCTCCTGCTCGATTCCCCAAACGGATTTCCGTTTGTCAATGACAGAAATCAGAATTTCCTGTTCTTTTTAGTCATTTCTTGACAAGAAGGAATGGCGTCACTATTATTTTTTACAAGACGGCCTCAATCCGCCAGCCCAGTCATTAAGCGGCAAAATCACCAAGTTTGATCAGCATGAATTTATCGGGGGTGATGTCAGATATTCCAGCATGAGCAAGGATGCCTATGTTTATGTGCCCAAATCATGTGAGGAAAAAACCTGTAGAATACATGTTGGCTGTAAGCAAGGCGCGACTCTCATCGGTGATAAGTATTATGGGACAACAGGCTATAACGAACTGGCGGATACAAATGACATTATTGTTCTGTATCCTCAGGTCGAGCCTTCCAACCCCATTCCCCAATCCGGAGGGATGCTGGGATTTCTGGGGATATTCCGACGCTGATCCGGATAAGCCAGTCTTCCATACCAAAAAAGCCACTCAGATGTCAGCGGTTATGAAAATGCTTGAACATTTGGCTGAACCCCGAAAATAAGGCGGTTCAACTAAGTTCTTGATAACTCATCCCCTTCTGCCATTTCCGGGAAAAAGAGGAATCTGCATTCGGCAAAGTCGGCTGCATTTTTGATTTCACAGGAATGAGGCATAAATGTAAGGGATATTTTTTAATATTGTCCGGAGTTTTGCCAAAGTACAACTTTGGCACTCCGGATAACAGTCAAATTGAAGTTTTTACTGGTACCGAAAAGCCATCTCAGCAAAAGACCGGGTTTTTCAAAAAATTGGTTCTTTTGCGTCGGAATAAGTGTTTTTTACTCAGTGAAAAAAGACTTTGCCGGAATAAACTGATATCTGACAATTATACAATATGCAAAACTATCTGGTAAAAAGTTGGACAGAAGCGGTCAAAGCTTCTATGGTTCCTTATAAGGATGTCACTGAAACTGTTGCTGTTGCGATGAGCAAAATGAGGGAGACTTTGTTGAATGAGAGAGATGTTGCCGAATTGGGCAAATTTTCACTCGACTCTGCCAAGGAATTCAGAACTAACTGTAAATCCGCTATGAACAAGCAGATACGACATCAACTCGGTACGATGAATTTGAATGTGTGGGCAGACAGTATTGAAGAATTCGGCAAAATCAGCACTAGTGCAGTGAAGCGTCTGGCGGAATGGCAGATGGAGACGGATTTCCAAGTTGATGTAGTAATAAAAGGTGGGGCGTAGTACCTGACCAAATAAGTTTTGACAAGTTGCTCCTTATATAATGCACTTGTCAAAACTTATTTGGTCAGGTAGTAGCAGCCCCACATTTTTTTTCAGTTCATGATCCTGACCCGGAATCCGCTGATACCATGACAGATATGAGGATATTAAGCGGTAACAGTGTTGACAAGCCTGGAAAGACGGGATATTTTCCGGGCAGCGGTTCTCTTATGGATCGCCCCTTTTTTGGCTGCTTTGTCGATCACAGACTTTGCAACATCAAGTTTGTTAGCTGATTCCGAAGAATTCCCAGTGACCGCAAGCCTTATTTCCTTAACAACATGCTTTATCCTGGTTTTTGAAGCTCTGTTGCGCCTCCGCCTGACCACGTTCTGCCGCGCGCGTTTTAATGCAGATTTATGATTTGCCAATTTTGACAAACTCCTTTCCTTTTTAATAATCAAGTCCCTGCTCGGTGGATTGATAAATCCGCAGGGACAGTTGCCTAACCTGTCCCCGGTGGATTGATAAATCCGCTTGGTTCGGATTTGTGGCATCTTTCATTGTCCAGTTTACACTTTTATTTCTGCCGCGGGGACGCAAAGTTTTTGTTTCCCGGCACCTCCGCGCCTCTGCGAGAGGTGAAACACCTCACAAAAAGTGTAAACTGCTTTTGGGCTTCTGTGAAGGATGCCGGATTTGTCAATCCGAGTCTGGACAGTAAATTTTTCCTTAAAAGTTAAAAAGCCCTCTTCACTTAAAAACTGCCTTTTTAAAATTTCAAACTCTTTATATACAAAATCTGTGAACAGACGTCAAGTTACTTTCGGGAGCATTCCAAAAAAGTAGGTGACACTGTGACCCGGCCTCGTGTTCCGGGCGGCAAAATATGAAACACGGCAATATTGTGCCGTACTTCATCCGGGATGCGTCCGTGTCGGATTTCCGGAGTCGGCAGTGTGAGCGACCATGATTTTCGTTTCGGCCACTTTTTCCTGGTGTTCCCACTTTTTGGGAATGCGTCTGTTACTTTCTCTTTTTCTTTTTCTTTTTCTGCTTTTTTTCTTTCCTTTTTTTAGCCAGTTTTTCTTTTTTCCTGATCAGTTTTTCTTTCTGCTGCGCTAATTTCCTTTTGATATCTTCCTGATATTTCCGAACGGCCGAATAGGAAAAATAATAAGCGAACACAGCAAGAGGAAGCCCTGCGATAACACCGCCGACAGTCAGCGCCCACACAATCTCAGGCGCATTGGACACCCATTCGTAAATTGTCGTCGAATCAAGATTACCGGACACATCATCTACTTTGCTGATACCCAGCAGTTTTGCACCGATAAGATAGGTGACGCTGTAAATAACGGGCGCTGTCACAGGATTGGATATCCAGACCCCCAGAGCAGCGGAAACTTTGTTCCATTTCAAAAGCGCGGCAAAGCAAACTGCAATAGCCATTTGAAAGCCCAGCGTCGGGGACATGCCGACAAAAATTCCCAGAGCGAAACCGAGGGCGATTTCCCGGGGATGTCCCCTAATTCTGATCAGTCTTTCGTAAGCCTTTTTTAAGGTTCGGGAAAGCTTGTCTTTTATTCCATTGCCAGTCTGTTGTTTTTTTACCTCTTTCAGCATAAAATCTTCCCATTTTTAAAACATTTTATTATAATAATATTATTTTTGTTGTTAAACAAGGATTTTTCGTGTTATCATATTTTATTTGACTGAAGGTCGTGGTTGTTCCAAGTTTTCTGATTATAATGCCTTTTGGATTCCGGGTCAGAAATGATAAGAATCCTGCCGATTTTTATCATTTTTGCCCGGAATGACAGCCTCTGAAAACGAAGTTCCCCAAAAGGCGTTATAATCAGCAAGTTTTCAGAATCTCCGGACTCCCGAAATTTCGGTCCGGAGCTTTCGGACACGAATTAAAATTTATCTGAAAAAATTAAGGAGGAGATAATGGCTTTAAGAGATCATGGGATAGAAGACTTAACTCAGTTCGCAACAGACCTGATCCGCCGTTCAGGAGAAGAAGCGCTTTCTTATTATGGTAAGGGCGAACGGCTGGTTAAATTTGATGAGGGCCTGATCACAGAGACCGAGCTTCATCTGAGAGAATTTTTCCAGGAACAGCTCATCTCGAATTTTCCTGAACATCAGGTGTTTCAGAACAACCAGGAGGAGAGTGACTACACCCATGACGGAAAGCGATACCTCTGGATTTATGATCCTTTGGACGGGGTTGCCAATTTTCAGGCAGGAATCCCCATCTGGGGGATATCTCTCGCGCTCTTTGATAATTTCTGGCCCGTTTTCGGCGTGTTTTATATGCCTGCCACCGGTGATTTCTTTAATGGCCGCGCAGGTCACAAAGCCTTCCGCGGAGATAAGGAAATCCGTATTTCACCCCAGGAAAATATCAATGATGAAAGCCTTCTCCTTACCTTTTCCCGATTTCATCAGCATTATCATTCCACATTTCCGGGAAAAATCCGTAATATGGGATGTACCGCCGCTCATATATGCTATGTCGCCATGGGACGCGCCGAGGCGGCCGTTATTGCCAATGAATCTTATCAGGATATTGCCGCGGCATGGATTATTATTGAAGCGGCCGGGGGAAAGATATATAAAATGGATGGGAGCGAGTTTTTCCTCAGTCAGGATACGGACGGACAGCGGGAAAGCGCTCATCTGCTGGTCGCGGCACCTGACACCTACGCGCAGATCCGCAATGCTTTGCAGAAGATTTAAAGGGTTAAGGGGGTTAAGGGTTAAGGGTTAAGGGGTTAAGGTCGTGTGCTGGAGTCCTTAACCCTTAACCCTTATAACCTTAACCCTTAATTATAAAAGTACCGCACCCAAAATGCGTATGTCTTCCGATATGAAATATGGATGCCAGCCCGAGATAAGGAAGTATTGAATCCGGTATGGGTGTGGCAAATGTTTGTGTGCCTGTCCACCTGCCCGGCCAGTATTTCGGAGCGGGTTTGAAATTATGTCTGAGAATGGGGATACGCGCCCCAGTATCAATGGCATCCACCAAGGAAGACTGATCCTCTGTGTTCAGAATATCGCAGAATTTATTGAAGTCATAGTGTTTGCCTAACATCAGCAGGGCCATTCGGTCTGTGAAAGCCTCTAAAATACATTTCAGAGTGGGAGCTTCGTCGCGGCCTTCCCGCGTTCGGAAATCAAAAGGCGTCAGCCAGTTCAGGCTGCCGAACATCTGTCGGTAAGCCTCAAAATTCAATCCACGGGACCACTGGACCGGCCTTGCCTTATAGTCCAGATTCAGTTTTCCGTTTTCCGCCACAGGCTCCCAGCGACTCCCCCTGGCCATATAAACGGACTGAATATCAAAGCGGCCCCATAAACAGTTGGGATACTGCCAGCGGGAGTCCGGCCGATGTCCCAGATCTTCCAAGGCAGGCAGAATGACCTCCAAAAACAGACCGTGATCCGCGCTTTCCCCTATCAGCTTAAGTTCCCAGAAAATCAGTTCCCCCTGCCCGTAGGTCCGTTTGCCCGGATAAAAAAACAGCACCGTTTCAATGGGCCATGACGTCTCCGGTACTTCGGTACGCGGGAACGATGGCTGTTTTTTATTTTTTCCCTTTTTTCCCTTTCGCCGGGATACCCGCCTTTTCCCTTTTTTGCTACCGATGGAAGAAATCTTGCCCCCAAAAGGTTTCAGATAGTCATCCCATGAACTCAGCGTTTTGTACCAAGGCCGAGCCTGAATCGTCGGAAGACGATCAGCAATGGCATTTCCCAGAATCAGAGAAAGCTCCACAGATGGAAAGTTCGGAAACCATACTAAGGAACTGTTCACCCTGAGAGCAAATAAATATCGATTTAAATAGGTATCGTAGCCTAACATTGGTTTACGGTTTACGGTTTACGGTTTACGGTTTACGGTTTACGGTTTACGGTTTACGGTTTACGGTTGGCGGTTTACGGTTTACGGTTGGCGGTTTACGGTTTACGGTTTACGGTTGGCGGTTTACGGTTTACGGTTTACGGTTTACGGTTGGCGGTTTACGGTTTACGGTTTACGGTTGGCGGTTTACGGTTGGCGGTTTACGGTTTACGGTTTACGGTTTACGGCAGTTATTAATCGTCGGTTGCTACTGCCCACGGACAACGGATAACCGCCAACCGCCAACCGCCAACCGCCAACCGCCAACCGCCAACCGCCAACCGCCAACCGCCAACCGCCAACCGCCAACCGCCAACCGCCAACCGTCAACCGTCAACCGTGAACTGTCAACCGTCAACCGTGAACTGTCAACCGTCAACCGTCAACCGTCAACCGTTACCTTTTCAGGTGCCCGAACAACCTCAGCGCCGCAAGCCTGGGCGATGTTTTGAAGCATGCCCTTGAACACATAATCGTGAAGCGGATAGATGGAATACCAGTATCCGAGCCCGGCGAGGCCCATGGCCAAGAATTTGGCGGTCATGGTGAGATCGGTCTCCCCGTTGTTCACGGAACTCAGGCGAAATTCGAGGATTGCCTCGCCCGGGAGCATCATTTCCGCGAGAAGCAGAAGCCTTTTTCCCGGTTTGACATCCAGGACCCGCCAAAAGTCGATGACGTCGCCCACCGCGATATCAACGGGATGCCTTCTTCCCCGCTGGATGCCGACTCCGCCGATGAGTTTGTCCATAAACCCCCTCAGCCACCAGAGCGAGCCGCCGAAATACCAGCCGTTTTTCCCGCCGATCTGCTTGATGGGCTCCCATATCTGCATTGGC
This sequence comes from Desulfobacterales bacterium HSG2, assembly GCA_030378035.1. GTDB lineage: Bacteria > Desulfobacterota > Desulfobacteria > Desulfobacterales > 4be13 > JAUCGI01. The sequence continues at coordinate 2,017 of JAUCGI010000055.1, read as the reverse complement.
TCCGCGACGATTCTGACCCGGTAGGTGCATTCCATGATCGGCCCTCCCGAATAGGGTTCGTCTCCCTGAAACACCCATTCCGGAGGAATCGTCATTCCGGCATCGAAATAATAGGTGTCCACAATCTGTTGCTCTATCTTTTCCAACGCACGTTCAATGGACTGCCGACAGGTCATCAGCTCTTGGGGAATAATATCCCGGATCCGGTTATCCGCGCAGACCACTTCATTCTCCAAGCCGAGAATCAGCGCACGCACGATGGACGCGGGGACCGGGGATATGAGGCTGATCAGGTAGGCGGTCATCCCCAGGGAAAGATGCGGGCTTGTGATGATCTTTCGTTTCGTGAATCCTGCCACCTCTGCATACAGTTTTAACAGTTCGGTGTAGGTGATTATGTCCGGACCGCAGATATCATACGTCTGGCCGATGGTTTCATCCTGTTCGAGACAGCCGACCAGATATCTCAGAACATTCCGAATGCATATCGGCTGGCACCGGGTATGAGATGACTTGGGAACGACAATTACCGGAAGCCGATCCACCACATAGCGAAGGATTTCAAAGGATGCGCTTCCTGATCCGATGATCATTCCGGCTCGCAAGACCGTGACGGGCACAGGTCCGCTTTTAAGAATTTTGGCGACGTAGGCCCTTGATGAGAGATGCCGGCTGAGTTTCTGGCCTGTCTGACCGAGACCGCCCAGATAGATGATTCTTTCCAGGCCGGCGTCTGACGCGGCCCGGACCATGTTCTCAGCGGTTTCTCGCTCAATTTTGGGAAAATCCTTCCCGCCGTTGGAAAGCGAGTGAACGAGATAATAAGCCGAAGAACAGCCTTTTGCCGCCCGGGCGATTTCGTCCGGATTGAGAAGATCGGCTCTCACCGCTTCTATATTGGGATTCTCCTTGGGCTGGCGCGCCCTGAATTTTTCCAGGGATCTCACCGCAGCCCGGACGCGGTAACCGGATTCCAGGAGCAGATGAACCAACCTTCGGCCCACATATCCGGTTGCACCGGTGACAAGAACGGGTTTTTTTTGCATGGTTTCCTCATATACAACTTAAACTTAAACTTAACTTAAACTTGCCAGATCATAAGTGTAAACTTAGGACTTGCTCTTTATCTTGCTCTTGCTCTTGCTCTTGCTCTTTATCTTGCTCTTGCTCTTGCTCTTTATCTTAATGTTAATCCTGTCGTGTCCGTTTGATAAAGATAAAGATAAAGATAAAGATAAAGAGCAAGATTGGGAATCCTTAAGTTTACACTTATGCTTGCCAGATAATCACATTTATATTGTTCATGCAGGCCGTTCCCTGCAACATAGAAATATCAGTATCAGGTTCTGAAAAGAAATGCAAGGAAAAAATCAGATATTTTTTTGCTGATTATAACGGATTTAGGGGAGGCCCTCTTGCACTTAAACTTGCCTGATTATAATGGATTTAGGGGAGGCCCCCCTTGCACTTGCACTTGCACTTGCACTTAAACTTAAACTTGCACTTTAAACTTGCTACCCGCATTTAAACCCGCACCGCGCTCAGACTCCGGCCTGAGCGTACTCCGTTGATGAATGTCCTGGGGCTGAACATAAGTGCAAGTTTAAGTGCAAGTGCAAGGGCAAGGGCAAGAGTCAGGTCAGGCCGATGTTCAGATTCTCAGAGTCGGCAGAGGTATCCTGACAGTCGGCAGAGGTGGCATCGGAATCCGGGACTCCGAATATATCCGGAAACAGGTCATGCAATACGGACCGAAACCTCTCGAGCTCCTCTTCCAGCCTGCTCACAAGGGAGCACACTTTATCCAATTCCCTTTCTATGCATACCTCCTCTGTTTTGTACGCGATCTCATACATTCTGTGTGCTGAAAGAGTGACACTCGTTCCTTTCAGGGTGTGCGCATGTATGACCATCGACTTATAATCATTCTCATTCAGAGCGATTTTCAGTTTTTCAATCCGAGACTTTATATGGGGAATACACTCTTTTAAAAACTTTTTACAAAGTATCTCATCAT
>JAUCGI010000280.1 GCA_030378035.1 Desulfobacterales bacterium HSG2 | reverse complement strand
GCATAGTATTCTCCTTGTCAGTTGTCAGTTGTCAGTTGTCAGTTGTCAGTTGTCGATTGCCAGTCGCAACGGACAACGGACAACGGACAACCTACAATTCAAGCGGCGTCACTGTTTTAATCATCGGTCAGATGTGGACCTGGCGGTCTGGGGTCTGGATGAAAGAAAATATTACCGGGCAGTCGCCCAGCTTTTGTCGGTGGATACTGAAATAAGTGTAGATTTGGTAAGGACAGAGGAGGCCAGGAAGTCTTTGCGGGCAAGAATTGAAAGGGAGGGAGTTATTATATGAAAACAGATTATATCGCTCTGTCCGGGCGTATGGCCGAAGCTTTGCCGGATTTGGAATGCGTAGTTGATCGGGCCGAATTGCTTTTAGACAAATCTCAGCAGAACGGCGATGACGATTATCTTGACGGCGTCGCTCTGAATCTGCATGGGTTTTATACAGGCGTTGAACGTATATTGGAAGATGTGGCCCGAACCGTCGAGAAAACCGTACCCTCCGGTTCCAAGTGGCATCAGGAACTATTGTTGCAAATGTCAGCCGAGATAAATTCTGTCCGGCCTCGGGTCATATCTCGTGAAACCCGGTATTGTCTGGATGAGTACCGGGGATTCCGTCATGTTGTTCGCAATGTGTACGCCTTTAAACTGATACCGTCCCGTTTGCAGGAACTCACTACTCAATTACGGAAATGCTATCAATCTGTGAAAGCTGACCTGAATGAGTTTATGCATTTTTTGAACCAAGCGGCCGGAGAAGAAGATTCCGCAGATGAAAAAAGGGATGAAGCGTAAAGCGTATTATATCCCGGAGACAACATTGAAAACACTAATTCTCACAGAAAAGCCCTCTGTGGCCAGAGATTTTGCCAAAGCCCTTAACATAAGAGGAAACAGGGACGGCTACATAGAGGACGACAATTATATTATCACATGGGCAATCGGGCATCTGGTGGAGCTGCTTGAACCTGAGGACTATGACGAGAAGTGGAAAAAGTGGCATCTTAACACGCTGCCGATTATTCCCGAACAGTTTCGCTATAAGTCTGTCGGAAGAACGGAAAAACAGCTCGATGTCATTCAGAGGCTGCTGAAAAAGGCCCAGATTGACGAAATCGTAATCGCCACCGACGCGGGGCGTGAAGGAGAGGTGATCGCCCGGACGATTCTTTTATATTCCGGCTTCAAAGACAATAAGAAGGTGAAGCGTTTCTGGACCAGTCAGGCACTGACACCCCAGGTGGTCAGGGACGGAATGAAAGAATTGAAGCCGGCTTCGTCTTATGACCGCCTGTGGCGGGCCGGACAGTCCCGCCAGATTGCCGACTGGCTCGTGGGGATGAACGCTTCCCGCGCGGCCACCATTAAAATGAATGATCTGTTCAGTATCGGAAGGGTGCAGACTGCCGTGCTCTCTCTCCTGGTGGATCGGCGGAGAGAGAGGGAAAATTTCAAACCCGAGCCTTACTGGATATTACGGGCCTGTTTTTCCAATGAAAAGGGGAACTGGTGGGGCAGTTGGTTCAGGAATAACCAGACCCGGTTCAGTATCGAGAAAGATGCGGTTCAGGTTCAGGAAAAGATTACCGAACAGACCGGGACGGTTCTCTCTGTTAAGAAACAGAAGAAGAAACAGCCCCCGCCCTTTCTCTATTCACTCACCGATCTCCAGCAGGAGGCGAACAAAAAGTTCGGGTTTTCTGCCAAGCAGACCCTCAATATCGCCCAGGAGCTCTATGAAAACAAGAAATGCCTCTCCTATCCCCGGACGGATTCCAAGGTTTTGGGAACCAAAAATGTCGATATGGCCCAGGCTCTCGTCGAGAAACTTTCACGGTCTTACGAGAAATATTTCGCCGGCGTTGAAGAGAAGCTGATCCGCAAATCGAACAAACGCGTCTTTAACGACTCCAAACTGACGGACCACCATGCCCTCATTCCGCTTGCCCCTCTTCCCGGGAATGCGAATTATGAGGAGCAGAAGATTTATATGCTGGTTCTGAAGCGATTTGCCGCGGCTTTTCATCCGGATTGCGAATATGAACAGACGGATATTGTTACCCAGGTTCAGGATGAGCGCTTTCGCACCAAGGGGAAACGGATACTCAAACCGGGATGGCAGGCGGTCTATGAGAACGAGACAGAGCAGAAGGCGTCGGGTGACAGTGAATCAGAGCCGGAATTTCTTCCGGCGATCACCAAGGGCGACCCGGCTGATGTCAGGGATACCAAACTCGAAAAGAAGAAGACCACTCCCCCGCCCGAATATACAGAGGCGCTCCTTTTAAAGGATATGACGAATCCCGGGCGGTATGTTTCGGAAGATGAGCTCAAGAAGATATACCGCGGGGATGTGGGACTCGGAACCCAGGCCACGCGGGCCCAGATTATCGAGACGCTGTTGTCCCGCCGTTATACGGAAAGAAAGAAAAAACACCTGATTGCCACCAACAAGGGATGTCATCTTGTTGACACATTAAGGCGGTTCAAAGTCGCCAATATCCTTGCATCCCCCCAGGAGACAGCCCGCTGGGAAATGCAGTTGAATCAGATTGCCCATGGGAAAGGTTCAGAAAAAGAATTTTTAAATGAAATAAAGGA
>JAUCGI010000279.1 GCA_030378035.1 Desulfobacterales bacterium HSG2 | reverse complement strand
GGTTGACGGTTGACAGTTGACAGTTGAACCAATTTTGTTGCGTACTAAAGCACTGTCGTTCCGGGCAGAATGGGCAGGGCCGTCACCCTGTGCATTTCCTGTTACCCACCTTGCTCAGAGCTCAAGTCGGCCCTGCCATTCTGACCCGGAACCCACTGTTTATTAACTGAAGCTTGTTACCAAAATACCAAAACACGCTGTCGTTCCGGGCAGAATGGCAGGGCCGTCACCCTGTGCATTTCTTGTCACCCAAACCTTGCTCAGATCTCAAGTTGGCCCTGCCATTCTGACCCGGAATCCACTGTTTGTTAACTGAAGCATTCCGGAGGCTCTTCGGTTGGCGGTTATCAGTTGCACTGTTTGTTAACTGAAGCTTGTTACCGTACCAAAGCGCCAAAACACGCTGTCGTTCCGGGCAGAATGGCAGGGGCCGTTAAGCTGTGCATTTCCTGTTACTCTAAACCTTGCTCAGAGCTCAGGCCGGCCCTGCCATTCTGACCCGGAACCCACTGTTTATTAACCGAAGCATTCCGGAGGCTCTTCGGTTGGCGGTTGTCAGTCGAACCAATTTGTTGCGCCATGCCAAAACACGCTGTCGTTCCGGGCAGAATGGCAGGGCCGTCACCCTGTGCATTTCTTGTTACTCTAAACCTTGCTCAGAGCTCAAGTTGGCCCTGCCATTCTGACCCGGAACCCACTGTTTATTAACCGAAGCATTCCGGAGGCTCTTCGGTTGACGGTTTAGGTCGTCAGTTGAACCAATTTTTTACTGATTTGTCGCGCCGTACTAAAGCACACTGTCGTATTAAAACACGCTGTCGTTCCGGGCAGAATGGCAGGGCCGTTAACCTGTGCATTTCTTGTTACTCTAAACCTTGCTCAGAGCTCAGGCTGGCCCTGCCATTCTGACCCGGAACCCACTGTTTATTAACCGAAGCATTCCGGAGGCTCTTCGGTTGGCGGTTGTCAGTCGAACCAATTTGTTGCGCCATGCCAAAACACGCTGTCGTTCCGGGCAGAATGGCAGGGCCGTCACCCTGTGCATTTCTTGTCACCCAAACCTTGCTCAGAGCTCAAGTTGGCCCTGCCATTCTGACCCGGAATCCACTGTTTGTTAACTGAAGCATTCCGGAGGCTCTTCGGTTGGCGGTTGTCAGTCGAACCAATTTGTTGCGCCATGCCAAAACACGCTGTCGTTCCGGGCAGAATGGCAGGGCCGTCACCCTGTGCATTTCTTGTCACCACACCTTGCTCAGTTCTCAAGTTGCCCCTGCCATTCTGACCCGGAACCCACTGTTTGTTAACTGAAGCTTGTTACCCGTACCAAAGTACCAAAGTGCCAAAGTACCAAAGTGCCAAAACACGCTGTCGTTCCGGGCAGAATGGAAGGGCCGTCACCCTGTGCATTTCTTGTCACCCACACCTTGCTCAGAGCTCAGGCCGGCCCTGCCATTCTGACCCGAAACCCACTGTTTATCAACTGAAGCATCCCGGATATCTTGCAGGATTGTATTGAAGATGCAAACATACTTAAAAGAAAATGGATAAAGTTCTGAGGCAAAATAAATATTCTCAGTTATCAAAGGTGGGTTCCGGGTCAGAATGGCAGGGCCAACTTGAGCTCTGAGCAAAGTATAGGGTGACAAGAAATGCACAGCTTAACGGCCCTGCCATTCTGCCCGGAACGACAGGTTTATTAAATGAAGTTCAATTATTCTGAAAATTGAGGTAATTTAAAGTCAATATCAACCGATAACCGCCAACCGTAAACCGTAAACCGTAAACCGTAAACCGTAAACCGTAAACCGCCAACCGTAAACCGCCAACCGTCAACCGTAAACCGCCAACCGTCAACCATCAACCGTCAACCGCTCACTGATAATTCGGAGCCCCTCCAAGGTGAGGGTGGAATCTGTCTCCTCAATGGTTTCGCAGACATGGGCCATAAGCGGGGCCAGTCCCCCGGTGGCCACAACTTTGGGGGATGTTCCCATTTCAGCACCCATTCTGCGGACAATTCCATCAACAAGCCCCGCGTATCCAAAGATAATCCCCGATTTTATACTGTCCGCGGTATCTTTGCCGATCACATTTTCAGGAGGGGTAAAGATTTCAACCCTGGGGAGTTTGGACGCGTTTTTGAAGAGCGCCTCAGAAGAAATCATGATTCCGGGACTGATCGCGCCGCCAAGGTATTCCCCTTTTGCTGAAATCGCGTCAAAAGTGGTGGCTGTACCGAAATCTATTACAACAAGGCTGGTTTTATACTTTTGAAACGCACCCACCGCGTTGACAATTCTGTCTGCCCCGACTTCAGCAGGGTTGCTGTAAAGAATCGGCATACCGCCGGCAGTTCTGGCATCCACCCAGCGGGGTGCATGGCCAAGGTATTTTCTGCAAAAAGAATCCAAAATGGAAACCATGGGGGGAACCACACAGGAAATAATGGTTTTGCCAATATTCCCGGTATCCACGCCGTCTCCGGCAAAGAGTCCGGCAGCAAGAAGGTTAAACTCGTCTTCTGTGGCATTCCTCTCGGTGCGTATCCGCCAGTCTTTCAGCAGACGCCTGCCCTCGTAAATTCCCATAACCGTGTTTGTGTTTCCGACATCGATGACAAGGA
>JAUCGI010000278.1 GCA_030378035.1 Desulfobacterales bacterium HSG2 | reverse complement strand
CTCAAAGGTGATGAAAGGAAAGCCATACTGGAAGATGTCAGAAAATTCAATCCCAAATGCTCTTTTCCCACCGTTATTATTGGTGAAAATGTCATTGTGGGGTATAAGGAAAAGGAAATAAAGGAGGCTCTGGGGCTGTAATGGAAGTGGAAAAGCTTTATGAAATGCTGAAAAACGCACAGGAGCCGAAGGGCTATTTTTTCAACAAGGACAAGGAAAGGGTTTTTGAACTGCTGGAAGCTCTTAATACAAACAAGGAACGCTACGGTTACATGGCCTGTCCGTGCAGACTGGCATCAGGGGACCGTGAACAGGACAAGGATATCCTGTGTCCGTGCGTTTATCGGGAGCCTGATGTGAAAGAACATGGCAGTTGTTACTGTAATCTCTATGTTTCAAAAGAATGGAACGAAAGCAAAGTTCCTCACGATTATGTTCCTGAACGGAGGCCACCTGAAAAGATGGCATTTTGAAACTTGAAACTTGAAACTTGAAACTTGAAACTTTGAACTTAAAGGAGAAAATAATATAGATGAAAGTTTTAGTCAGTGATAACCTCGGTGAAATCGGGATTCAGATGTTCCAGGAAGCGGAGGGAATAGAAGTCGATGTGAATACCGGTCTGCCTCCGGAAGAGTTGAAAGGCATCATCGGGAACTATCATGCGTTGGTCATCCGAAGCGCGACAAAGGTGACAGAAGACCTCCTGGAAGCGGCAACCCAACTGAAAGTGGTCGGCCGTGCGGGGATCGGTCTGGACAATGTGGATATTCCGGCAGCCACAAAACGGGGCGTCGTTGTGATGAACACTCCCGAGGGAAATGTGGTGACAACTGCCGAACATGCCATTGCCATGATGCTGTCAATGACGCGCAACATCCCCCGGGGAACTTCGTCATTGAAGGAGGGGCGATGGGACAAGAAGAAACTTCAGGGAAGAGAGATATTCAATAAAACCCTGGGCGTTATCGGTTTCGGAAAAATCGGCTCCATTGTGGCGGATCGCGCCCGCGGGCTGAGGATGCAGGTCATTGTTCATGACCCTTACATTACCCCGGATCAGATTGAAAAAGCGGGCTTTGAAAGTGTTTCAGCAGAGGAGCTGTACCGGAAATCCGATTACATAACGGTGCATGTCCCCAAACTGAAAGATACCACCGGCCTTCTTAACAAAGATGCTTTTGCTCAGATGAAAGACGGGGTGATGATCGCCAACTGTGCCCGCGGGGGTATTGTGGATGAGTCAGACCTTTATGATGCCATAAAGTCGGGAAAAGTCGCAAGGGCCGCATTGGATGTTTTTGAGACAGAACCGCCCGGCAAAATCCCGCTCATTGAATTGGAGGAGGTGACCTGCACACCGCACCTCGGCGCTTCCACGCGGGAAGCTCAGACCAATGTGGCGGTGGCAGTGGCGGATCAGATCATTCAATATCTGAACACCGGCACCGTTATTAACGCGGTCAATGTTCCGTCCGTAACCGGTGAACTTCTGACAAAGCTCGGGCCCTTTCTGACCCTTGCAGACCGTATGGGCTGTTTGCAGGCGCAACTGCTCAAAGGGCCTTTGGAAGAGGTGGCTATTGAATACAGCGGGGATTTCAAAGGACTCGATCTCGCCCCGATTTCAACGGCCATACTGAAAGGGATTCTTGCCCCCACGGTCAAAGACGCGGTGAATACGGTCAACGCGCCTGTCTTTGCAAAGGAAAGGGGGATAAAGGTAACGGAAACAAGCAGCGCCAGTCCGGAGGACTATCTGAATCTTATCACGGTCCGGGCGACAACCACGGAAATGACGAACATCGTATCCGGGAGCATATTCGGCAAAAATGATCCCAGGGTTGTCAAGATCAATAATTTCCGGCTGGAGATGATTCCGGAAGGTCATTCGGCGCTCATCCATAATCTTGACAAACCGGGTGCTATCGGAAGCATCGGTTCCGCCCTCGGGGAACATGGTATCAACATTTCCCAGATGCAGGTCGGCCAGGATGAGGACGGGGAGCATAATATCATATTTCTCAGAACAGACACATCCATACCGGACAATGTTGTCGAGGAATTGCGTAATCTGCCGATGATTAAAACAGTGACGCCGCTTGAATTGTAGGTTGTCCGTTGTCCGTTGTCCGTTGCGACTGGCAATCGACAACTGACAACTGACAACTGACAACTGACAACTGACAAGGAGAATACTATGCCGGAAGAAAAAAAAGATTTTGTTGTCAAAGACCGGAGGTTTTTCTCTGAAGAGAATCAGGATTCGAAGGAAGATAAAGAGGAAGCTCCGAAAGAGGAAGCAAAAACCCGATTGTCGGAAAATAAAAAGGAGCCTTCAAAAAATGATGCCGGAGCAGAGACAGAGACTCAGTTGCCGGAAATCAATTTTGCAACATTTATTTTTTCCCTGCATTCATCCGTACTTTTGCAAATCGGACTGATAGAGGATCCTGTAACCGGTAAAAAGACGAAAAACCTGCCGGCTGCAAAACAGACCATAGATATATTAGCTATGCTGGAAGAGAAGACCCGCGGGAATCTGACAAAGGAAGAAGAGGGGATGTTGAAGAACATACTTTATGACCTGCGGATGACTTTTGTCAGAGAAAGGGAATAATGTCTGGCAGAGAAACCAGGTTTTTGAAAAAACCTGGTTTCTTCAGAA
>JAUCGI010000277.1 GCA_030378035.1 Desulfobacterales bacterium HSG2 | reverse complement strand
ATTCCTCCTGATATCCGTGCGAAGTTTTCAAATCCGTTTCTTCATAAAAATTCCGAATCGGGGATACAGGAATATGATAAATCTGTGAAAAAGAATTATAATCAGAAATGTCTGGAGCTTATGCAAAAAATTGATTCGGACATCGAAGATATTTCCATGTTGCTGTCAGTAATCAAGAAACCGCAGCTTTTTGTAACTCATAAAAAACTCGGCAGAACGCCTATAAACAACTTCGGAGATGGCATACGAAGGATGTATTTAATTGCCACATCAATGGCTCAGTGCGAAGGAGGCGTTTTATTTATTGACGAATTGGAAAGTGCAATTCATCCAAAAGCTTTAAAAAGTCTGGCAGATTGGATTTTTTTCGCCGCAAAGGAGCTGAATGTACAGATTTTTATGACAACTCACAGTCTTGAGTGTATTGACGCAGTTTTGGCAAGTGATCTTTCCACATCTGATCTGAGTCTGTTCAAGCTCAGATCAAAAGAGAGTCAGACTTCCTGCAAAAGAATTTCAGGAAAAATACTCAAAGATATCAGATATGAACTGGCCCAGGATGTGAGGTGGTAATTGTGAAATACGGTTATCTCGTTGTGGAAGGGCCTCATGATATCGAATTTGTCGGGCGTTTATTAAAAGAGGTTCATAAGTTAAAGCGGATCGTTAAAATTGACAAGTTAAATTCCTACTGGACTGACAGTCCGATAATTCCGAAAATTTTTCCTCCGAATGGTGATCTGATGAAGCGGATGCCCGTGCCGGCGTTTTTTCAGAATGATGGTCTTTCCGTGGCAGTGCATAGTGCAACTGGTGATAGCCAAATAATCACAACTCTGGAGGGAACATTATCAAACATAAACCTGAGTGAAGATGCGGTGGGAATTGGAATCGTAATTGACGCTGATTATGAAAAGGGAGAAGGAATTGGCAGATTTAACTCAATAAAACAGGATGTCGAAGAGTTGGAAATGCCCGACAAACCGGGTGAAATTCTGAAAGGTCATCCGAATACGGGCATTTTTGTCTTTCCTGATAATATTAATGACGGTACACTTGAAACAGTCCTTTTGAAATGTGCAAAAGCAATTTATCCCAAACTCCGTCAAGGGGCTGAAACTTTCATTAATGGTGTGGATATTGACAGTCTGGCATCAAAAGACAAACAGGATTTCAAAAAACCTTCGGGAAGAGATAAGGCAACGACAGGATGCATCGGAGATGTTACTCTTGCTCTTGCTCTTTATCTTGCTCTTGCTCTTGCTCTTGCTTCTTGCTCTTTCTCTTGCTTCTTGCTCTTTATCGAACGGATGAGGCAAGATAAAGTAAAGAGCAAGATAAAGAGCAAGATAAAGAGCAAGATAAAGAGCAAGAGCAAGATAAAGAGCAAGATAATGAATGCCATGAATCAGTTCCTGAAAAAACTTTTTGATTTGCCCTGAATAAATATCAAGGAGAATTTAATGTGTCTGATAAAATAGAAAAAGTCGTTCTGGCCTATTCAGGCGGACTCGATACATCGGTAATTTTGAAATGGCTCATTGAGACATACAACTGCGAAGTGATCACTTTTTCAGCCGATATCGGCCAGGGAGAAGAGCTGGATGGTATAAAAAAGAATGCGATGAAGACGGGCGCGACAAAGGTTTATATTGATGATCTGAAGGATATATTTGTAAAAGACTATGTTTTCCCGGCCTTTCGTGCAAATGCAATTTACGAAAGCCAGTATCTTCTGGGAACTTCCCTTGCCCGGCCGCTTATAGCAAAGCGTCAGATAGAAATTGCACGGATCGAGGGGGCCGACACGGTCAGTCACGGCGCGACCGGAAAGGGGAATGATCAGGTACGCTTTGAAATCAGTTACTTTGCACTGAATCCCGACATAAAGATCGTTGCGCCGTGGCGGGAATGGGATCTGAATTCCCGCACAGCCCTGATGGAATTCGCCCAGAAGCATGGCATACATGTGCCGACGACCCATGCAAAGCCTTACAGCACGGATCGGAATCTTCTGCATATCAGCTATGAGGGCGGCATTCTTGAGGATCCGTGGAATGAGGCACCTGAGGAGATTTTTACCCTGACCGCTTCTCCGCTGGAAGCACCGGACAAACCTGAGGTGGTGGAAATCACGTTTAACAACGGAGATCCTGTCGCGATAAATGAGAGAACCCTTTCCCCCGCCAACCTTTTCAGTATCCTGAACATGATGGGCGGACGTCACGGCATCGGCCGGGCGGATATTGTCGAAAACCGTTTTGTGGGCATGAAATCCCGGGGGGTTTATGAGACGCCCGGAGGGACAATTCTGAGAACCGCTCATATTGCAATGGAATCGATCACAATGGACCGGGAGGTGATGCATCTTCGGGACTCCCTGATACCGAAATATGCGGAACTGGTCTATTACGGCTTCTGGTTCTCACCGGAGATGAAGCTTTTGCAGAATATGATTGATCAGACCCAGAAAAATGTCTCCGGCACAGTACGCCTTGAGCTTTACAAGGGGAACTGCCGAGTTCTCGGGCGGAAATCGGATCACTCGCTTTACCATGAGGATTTTGCCACGTTTGAAGATGACTCTGTTTACAACCAGAAGGACGCTGAAGGGTTTATCCGGCTGAATGCGCTCAGGCTGCGGATTCAGAAGATGATGAACAGATAAGGGTTAAGGGGTA
>JAUCGI010000276.1 GCA_030378035.1 Desulfobacterales bacterium HSG2 | reverse complement strand
TGAATCTGTTTTTAGATGCAGTTTTAGGTGTATTTTCAAACGACCTCGCTATTGATCTGGGAACTGCGAATACGCTTGTTTACGTCAAAGGAAAAGGGATTGTATTAAGTGAGCCCTCAGTTGTTGCAGTGCGTACAGACAATAGAATGAAAAGCCGTGTTTTGGCTGTCGGTGCCGAGGCCCACAACATGCTGGGAAGGACCCCCGGTAACATCGTGGCAATCCGCCCCATGCGCGACGGCGTTATCGCCGATTTCGAAGTGACAGAAGCGATGATCCGGCATTTTATTCACCAAGTCCATAACAGACGCACATTTGTCAGACCCAGAATTATTGTTGCCGTGCCGTCGGGGATTACCCAGGTTGAAAAGCGCGCTGTCAAGGAATCCGCGGAATCCGCAGGGGCCCGCGAGGTATTTCTGATTGAAGAGCCTATGGCCGCCGCGATCGGTGCCGGTCTTCCCATTACCGAACCGACCTGCAACATGGTGATTGACATCGGCGGGGGAACAACGGAAGTGGCCGTGATTTCTCTGGCAGGTATTGTCTACAGCAGATCTATCCGGGTAGCCGGCGACAAGATGGATTCCTCAATCATGCAGTATGTCAAACGGGAATATAATTTGCTGATCGGGGAAAGATCCGCGGAGATTATCAAGACATCCATCGGAAACGCATATCCGGATCCCCAGGGTCTGGAGACAATAGACGTCAAAGGCAGAGACCTCGTATCCGGAATCCCCAAGATACTTAACATCAATGCAGAGGAGATACGAGCCGCAATTTCCGAACAGATCGATGCCATTGTTGAGACCGTGAAAATCGCTCTGGAACAGACGCCGCCGGAGTTGGCGGCAGATATCGTTGACAGGGGGATTGTGCTGACAGGCGGCGGAGGGCAGTTGAAAAATTTGGACAAACTTCTCAGCGAGGCGACCGGACTTCCGATAAAAGTGACTGATGACCCGCTATCCACGGTGGCGCTCGGATCCGGGAAAACGCTTGACAGCCTTGAAATCCTTAAACAAGTTGTGATTACATAAATTTGTCATTTGTGATTTGCGGGTAATCAATATAACCAATGGGAATTAGGAATTAATTCACACAACCATAAATAACGATTTGCGATGTTTTCAAGAAAGACAGTGATCATTGTCGGAGCGATTCTGCTGGTGGTCGTATGCATCACAGGGCTTTCCGTATCCGGCAAACACGGCTATTCTTCTTACGGGTCCGGCTTTGCCATATTTTTTATCGGTCCTTTTCAGGAGGTTGCCACGGATTCGATTCAGTTTGTAAAGGATATCTGGAACCACTATTTTTTTCTTGTTTCGGTGGCAAAGGCGAATGACCGTTTTAAGAAAGCCCTGAGCCGGGCCATTGAAAAAAATAACCGGTGCAATGAAATCGAGCTTTCAAACTCCCGTCTCCGCAACCTGCTGAACTTTCGGAAAACCATGAACGAAGAGGCCCTTGCCGCCAAAGTCATCAGCAAGGACCCCTGTCCCTGGTTCAAAAGCATAATCATAGACAAAGGCAGCACCGACGGTATTGAAAAAGGGATGCCGGTGGTCATTCCGGAAGGTATCGCGGGCCTGATTACGGATGTCTCATATTTTTATTCCAAAGTGTTGCTGGTCATTGATCAGAACAGCGCGGTGGATGCACTGGTTCAGAGAACCAGAGCTCGCGGGATCATCAAGGGAGATGCTGACCGATGCTTTTTCAAATATGTTTTACGCAAACATGTCATTACAGAAGGGGATATTGTTGTTTCTTCTGGATTGGACGGCGTTTTTCCCAAAGGGCTGCGTGTCGGAAATGTTTCAGGCGTCACCCGAAGCAATGCCGGTATTTTTCAGGAAGTTATTGTCACACCTTTTGCCGACTTTGAAAAACTTGAGGAAGTTTTGGTTGTGCTGGACACTCCCGAACATAACGCAAACGATGAACAATTTGCGAGCGAGCAGAATTGAGTAATTATGTATTTTACATTGTTGTCTGTCTCTGTCTGATAATTCTTCAGACAACAGTTATGCCCTGTTTTCCGATATTGAGCAAATGCTATGATCTTCTGGTCCCCCTTGTTCTGTACTTAGGCATTTTCCGTCCCGTCCATGAGTGCATCCTTATCATACTTTTTCTCGGATTTGTCATGGACAACCTTTCCGCAGCACCTTTCGGACTGTATGGAACGGCTTATGTGTGGTTGTTCATCTGTATGAAATGGGTGACAACTTTTTTACATGTTGTGAACAGTGTTCTTCTGCCTTTTGTTGTGGCCCTGGGTGTGCTGGCAGAAAATCTCATTTTTTTCGGAATATTCGCGATACTGGGAACAGGAGCCAGCATTTCGGCGGATACCGTAAGAACCGTTGCTTACCAGATTTTATGGGCCTTGGGTACCGGCGCCTTTCTTCTTGCATTTTTAGATTATACCCATAAAAAATGGGACAAATGGGTGAGTGAACGGTTTGCAAAAGAAAGCGATGCTGGATAGTTGATGCTTGATGCTTGATGCTGGATAGTTGATACTGGATGCTGGATGCTGGATGCTGGATGCTCAATTCAGGCATCAAACATCAATCGGTTGATGCTTGAAATCAAGCATCCAAGCATCAAGCATCAAGCATCAAGCATCCAAGCATCAAGCATCAAGCATCCAGTATCAAGCATCAAGCATCAAGCATC
>JAUCGI010000275.1 GCA_030378035.1 Desulfobacterales bacterium HSG2 | reverse complement strand
ATGATAAAGAAGGAGTTTTGTATGTCAGTTATCACTATATACAGGCAGTTCGGCGCGGGTGGTAAAACACTGGGCAAAATGATTTCCGCGAAACTGGGATATACACTTGTGGATAATGAAATTATCCAAATGGTTGCGGAAAAGGCAAAGGTTTCCTCTAACTGGGTGGAATCCATTGAAAAAGAGGCGGGGGGGAAATTCCTGAAGTTTATTTCCGGGGTCGTTCCCAAGAGCTTGGTTGACCGGGTTCTGGATGACAAACGGGGATACATTGATGAAGAAATATATGTTGATATGCTTCATAACATTATTACCAGGCTCGCTGACGAGGGGAATGTCGTCATCATCGGCAGGGGCGGTCAATATATTCTGAAAGAGCGGGAGGACACATTTCACCTGCTCCTTATCGGCGAAAAACCTGATCGCGTAAAATTCATGGAGAAAAATTACAATCTCTCCCCCAAGCAGGCGCTTCAGGCGGTGGAAATGGATGATAAAAGAAGACTTAATCTGTACCGCAAATTCGGCAAAAAGGACTATGATCACCCGGATCTTTATCATGTCGTCCTTAACATGAGCAAAGTCAGCTTGGAATCAGCGTGTGAAATAGTGCATAAACTGGTTAACACTTCTCAGGAAACCTCCTGAAACATCTTTCCTCTGGCAAGAGGAATTTTCGGAATAAACGCGAGTTGCGGGTTGCAAACCTTCAACTCGTAAACACAACCGACCTTGTCGTTTTTTAAACTGTACATAGACCGGAGGGTATATGATACGCCCGGTGCCGTCGCTATCCGGTCCCGTCTGGGAGCACCTTCTGTAATTGTTCAGGATGCGGGTGAAGTTTTTGAGGCAGTCTCTTCCGCAAACGATCCTGTCCGAAAAGGGAAAGAATCGCTTTTCCTTACCCGGAACAAGGGAGCCTTTGTCAGAACATGCCCCGGCACCCGTCATTACACATGCTGCGGTTACAGGATACTGCACATCGGGACCTTCTGTTCCATGGACTGCTCTTATTGCATACTGCAGTCCTATTTTCATCCGCCCATGCTTCAGTATTTTGTCAACCAGGATGAAATGCTGGCCGAACTGGACCTTATGTTTTCGGAAAAAAGTGTGTCCAGAATCGGGACCGGGGAATTTACAGACAGCATGATCTGGGAGTGGACCGGTCTTTCCGAACTGCTTGTGCCCAAGTTTTCCGGCCAGTCTCATGCAGTGCTGGAACTGAAAACAAAAACAAACGCCGTCAAATCGTTAAAACAGTTGAACCACAACCGCAAAACAATTCTTGCCTGGTCTCTGAATACAAACGAAGTGATTGCCAGCGAAGAGCGCCACACCGCATCCCTTTCGGCAAGGCTCAGAGCCGCGGCGGCATGTGAGTCGTGGGGATATCCGCTCGCTTTCCATTTTGACCCCATGATCATCTATGATGGCTGTGAAGAGGCTTACACGCGGGTTGCCGAACAGATTTTTTCTTATGTGTCCGCGGATAATATTGTATGGATCAGCTTGGGAAGCTTTCGGTTCATGCCATCCCTGAAGCCGATAATACAAAAGCGGTTTCCCCGGTCAAAGATCGTTTACGGGGAATTCATACCGGGACTTGACGGCAAAATGCGGTATTTCAAGCCACTCCGAATCAGTCTTTACCGCAGGATGGCTTCCCGGATAAAGGAAATCGCGCCGAATGTTTCAGTCTATTTCTGCATGGAAGATGATGAAGTATGGGAAAAGTCTCTGGGATTTATTCCGTCTGAAAGAGGGGGACTGCCGAGGATGCTGGATGAAAGCGCTGTGAAACACTGTCAGTTGACCGCTGCTTCCGAAATTGAAATCTGACCGATTTCCAATTCATCTATTTGAATTCTTATGGCCAGCCGGAAGCGGTTTGGGATTAACCTGTCCGCGATTTCTGAAAAAATCCCGAAAGTGTCAGGCTCTTATGAATACCTTATTAAGATAAGGTATTCCGGAATGCAAAGCTTGCAGAATCCCTCGGATAACCTTTTTAACAGACGAAGTGTTAAGGAACTCCCTACACACGACAGATAGAATTTTAAGTGTTAAGGAACTCCCCTGCATACGACCTTACCCTTACCCCTTACCCTTACCCCTTACCCCTTACCCTTAACCTTAACCCTTAACCCTTAACCCTTAACACCCTCAGGTAGATTTTTTCTACCCGTGAATACTGTTTTCACCCCATTGACTTACCCTGCTGTTTTATGAAATAGAGATCACGTTTAAGTAAAAAGAATCTCTGATTTCTCTAATCCGAATTTATTTATAAACTCCTTTCCGGATGCCAGACCCTCTCATCGGAAGTCACAGTGGAAATTCATTTAATGCAGCCTTTATCTCGTTTCCAAACCGGTCCGGAGCGAGATGAAAGGGGAGGAAAGATGGAAAGCAACTCGGTTCTTCTCCCCCATTCAGGAGAAAATACGAAGAACAAAGTCCTTATTGTTGAGGATGAACCCATCATCGGAAACCTGCTCGAGGTGGGACTGAGCGAGGCAGGTTTTGAAGCTGAATATTTCAGCAGCACCGCGAAAGCACTGGAAAATGTTCACCGGTTCAAGCCGGACGTCATCGTATCGGATACGGTCATGCCACAGATCGACGGGTATGAGCTCCGTCGGCGTCTGCGCCAGGACCCCGAAACCGCGGAGATCCCCTTCGTCTTTTTGTCGGCCAAAACTGAGCCACCGGAACAGTTGGAAAGCCTGCGG
>JAUCGI010000005.1:51646-74380 GCA_030378035.1 Desulfobacterales bacterium HSG2 | reverse complement strand
CAATTGCCCAGGCCATGATCGAGGCGCCCCGCATGTCCCGGAGTGAGGTTATTGTGGTGAATCTTTCGGGGAGAGGCGATAAGGATCTCGGGATTGTTAATCGGAATTTGGTGCTTGATGTTTGATGTTTGATGTTTGATGCTTGATGCTTGATGCTTGATGCTTGGTGCTTGGTGCTTGGTGCTTGGTGCTTGATGTTTGATGTTTGATGTTTGATGTTTGATGCTTGATGCTTGGTGCTTGGTGCTTGATGTTTGATGCTTGATGCTTGATGCTTGGTGCTTGGTGCTTGATGCTTGATGCTTGAAACTTGATGCTTGAAACTTGATACTTGAAACTTGATGCTTGAAACTTGAAACTTGATGCTTGAAACTTGATGCTTGAAACTTGAAACTTGATACTTGAAACTTGATGCTTGAAACTTGATGCTTGAAACTTGATGCTTGATGCTTGGAACTCGAAATTTGGAACCCGGAACTTAAAACTTGAAACTTGGAACTCAAAATTTGAAGCATATCAAGCATCAAGCATCCAGCATCCAGCACCCCATCCAGCATCCAGCATCCAGCATCCAGCATCAAGCATCCAGCATCCAGCATCCAGCATCCAGCATCCAGCATCAAGTATCAAGCATCAAGCATCAAGCATCCAGCATCCAGCATCCAGCATCCAGCATCCATGAGGTTATTTTATGAAACAGTTTGCAAGACTTGACCGCTTGCCGCCGTATGTGTTTGCCACCGTCAACGAAATTAAGATGGAGGCAAGGCGTGCAGGAGAGGACATTATTGATTTGGGAATGGGAAACCCGGATCTGGGTACTCCCGATCATATCGTGGACAAACTCGTTGAGGCGGCTCAGAAGTCGCAGAATCATCGGTATTCCGCGTCCATGGGGATTACCAAGCTGAGGATAGCCATATCGAGTTGGTACAAACGCCGGTTTGATGTGGATATAGACCCGGTTACAGAGGCGATTGTAACCATAGGGGTCAAGGAGGGAATGTCCCATCTGATCCTTGTGACCATCCGGCCGGGAGATGTGATTTTTACCCCGAATCCCACATATCCGATTCACCCGTATTCGGCAATCATTGCCGGCGGGGATGTGCGGGGGATCCCTGTGGGACCGGATTCCGATTTTTTTGAGAACCTGATGCATGCCACAAAGCAGACATGGCCGAAACCGAAAGTTCTGATTTTATGTTATCCCCATAATCCGACAACTGAGGTGGTTGACCTTGAGTTTTTTGAAAAGATTGTGGATTATGCAAAAGAGCATGACATTCTGATCATCCATGATTTTGCTTACGCCGATCTGGTGTTTGACGGGTATGAGGCCCCCAGTTTTCTCCAGGCAAAGGGTGCCAAAGATGTGGGGGTTGAGTTCTTTTCCCTGTCCAAAAGCTACAGCATGCCCGGATGGCGGGTCGGCTTCTGTGTGGGAAACAAAGAGGTCGTTTTTGCCCTGCGTCGGATCAAAAGCTATCTTGATTATGGAATCTTTCAGCCGATTCAGATCGCGTCCATCATCGCCCTGAACGGCCCTTATGACTGCGTGGAAGAGATCCGTGAAACTTACAAAACCCGGCGGGATGCCCTTATAACCGGTCTGAGCCGTGTCGGATGGGATATAAAGCCGCCCAAAGGGACCATGTTTGTATGGGCAAAGATACCCGACCAATTTGTTAAAATGGGATCTGTGGAATTTTCCAAGTTTCTGATCAAAGAGTCGAAAGTTGCTGTCTCACCCGGTCTGGGATTCGGTGAATACGGGGATGAATACGTCCGGTTTGCGCTGATAGAAAATAATATGCGCATCAATCAGGCGATCAGGGGGATTAAGAAAATTATGTAACAGTCGGTTGTCAGTTGTCAGTTGTCAGTTGTCGGTGGTCAAGTTTGGCTTTCAAAAATGGACCACGGACAACCGACCACGGACCACGGACAACCGACCACGGACAACCGACCACGGACAACTGACCAATTTCCGCTTTACATTCTCCGTAAAAACTGGTAATCGTCAGTTCTTTAAACCTGTGCGTTCACTCTGAAAAGAACAAAACTGCAAGGATTTCATCCGCGTTTGTCCGCGTTTATCTGCGTCCCGCTGTTCAGAAGTGTCAGCTAACAAATGAAGGATGCCAAAGCCGAAAGTGGTTTACACTTTTTCCGATCAGGTCAAGGGTTAAGCGGAAGCCCTAACCTTAACCCTTAACCCTTAACTCTTAACCCTTAACATTAACCCTTAACCCTTATAACCCTGGTTTCTGAAGGAGCTACCTTAATATGAAAAAAATTAATATCGGCTTGCTTGGTTGCGGCACAGTCGGCGCAGGGGTTGCAAAGATTCTTATTGAAAGCGGGGAACTGATCTGTTCCCGGGTCGGTGCCGCTCTGAATCTGAAGCATGTTGCCGATGTCGATATGGAAACGGACAGAGGCATACCGTTTGACGATGGGGTATTCATCACCGATGCTCAGAAAGTGCTGGACGATCCTGACATTGACATTGTCATTGAAATGATCGGCGGCGAGGGAATTGCAAAAGACTTTATTTTAAAGGCTATTGATAACGGCAAACAGGTTGTCACTGCAAACAAGGCGCTTCTTGCCTCCCAGGGGGATACCTTATGCAAGGCGGCAGCAGAAAAAGGGGTTGATCTTGCTTATGAGGCAAGCGTCGGCGGGTGTATGCCGATTGTCAAATCGCTGAAAGAGTCCCTTGTCGGAAATCGGATCACATCAATGATCGGCATCCTCAACGGAACCTGCAATTATATTTTATCCAAAATAACAGACGAGGGAAAACCCTTTGAAGCAGCCCTTTCCGAAGCCCAGGCAAACGGATTCGCCGAAGCGGACCCGGCTCTGGATGTGGAGGGAACGGACACCGCTCACAAACTGGCCATTCTGAATGCGCTGGCTTACGGCATGGAGATCAATTTAAAAGATATTTACGTTGAGGGGATCTCCCGGGTGACGCCTTCGGATATTGCGTTTGCAAAGGAATTCGGTTATCGGATCAAGCTTCTTGCCATCGGCAAACACAGGGGAGATTCGGTTGAGGCAAGAGTCCATCCCACCATGGTCCCCTTTGGCAATCTGCTTTCCAATGTGAACAGCAATCTGAACGCCGTCATGATCTCCGGTGACGCGGTGGGCGACATGCTGCTTTACGGATACGGCGCAGGCATGATGCCCACGGCAAGCGCTGTCATCAGCGACACTGTGGATATCGCCCGTAATCTTTTAACCGGCGCGACAGGAAGAACCCCTTTGCTTTCATATCAGCCCCGGGCAATCCGAAAAATTCCTGTGATGCCTGTTGATGAAATTTCCACGCATTATTATTTCAGGTTTTCCGCTGCGGACCGCCCCGGTGTTCTTTCCAAAATATCGGGTATTCTGGGAAAATATAAAATCAGCATCAAATCCGTGCATCAGAAAGGACGAAAATCAGAAGGCCCGGTTCCCATTGTGATGCTCACCCATCATGCAAAAGAGTCGAATGTGAAAAAAGCATTATCCGAACTTGCCGGCCTTGACATTGTTGAAGGCAGGCCGGTTCTTATACGGATTGAGGACAATGATCAGTAGGTCGGTTGACGGTTGACGGTTGACAGTTGACGGTTGACGGTTGACGGTTGACGGTTGACGGTTGACGGTTGACGGTTGACGGTTGACGGTTGACGGTTGACGGTTGACGGTTGACGGTTGACGGTTGACAGTTGCAATTGACCACCCATCGACAACTGACAACCAACAACTGACAACCAACAACCGACCACTGACAACCGACCACCGACCACTGACCACTGACCACTGACAACCAACCACTGACAATTAACGGATAACAAAAATGTATATTGTTTGCTCAGATTTGGAAGGCGTTTTCACGCCTGAAATATGGATCAATGTGGCTGAAAAGACAGGGATTGAGGAACTCAGGCTGACCACTCGGGATATATCCGACTATGATGTTCTGATGAAAAAACGGCTCTCCATCCTTGATGAAAAAGGCCTTAAAATAAAGGACATAACAGACGTCATAGCCACTATGGACCCGCTTGACGGTGCCGTGGCGTTCCTTGACTGGCTCAGGTCACGCACCCAGATTATCGTTGTTTCGGATACTTTTATCCAGTTTGCCGGCCCTCTGATGGAAAAACTCGGACAGCCGACGCTCTTCTGTAATACCCTGACCATAGAACCCGACGGTTCTGTTTCAGGATACAACCTGCGCCAGAAAGACGGCAAGCGGAAGACCGTCCTCGCCTTAAAAAGCCTTAACTATAAAATAATCAGCGTCGGCGACTCCTACAACGACATTACAATGTTGAAGGAAGCCGACACAGGCATCCTGTTCAGGCCGCCGGAGAACGTGAAAGAAGAATATCCGGAGCTCCCGGTTACATATACTTATGATGAGCTGAAAGCTCTGATTAACGAGAAACTTGATGCTTGATGGCTTGATGCTGGATGCTGGATGCTGGATGCTCGATGCTTGATGCTTGATGCTCGATGCTGGATGCTGGATGCTGGATGCTGGATGCTCGATGCTCGATGCTCGATGCTGGATGCTCGATGCTTGATGCTTGATGTGTTGGATGCTTGATGCTTGATGCTTGATGCTTGATGCTTGATGTGTTGGATGCTTGATGCTTGAAAATTAGAAATGGGCTTTGAAAGTTGAATTCGGATGCTGTTTCAAACATCAAGCCGTCAAGCATCAAGCCATCAAGCTATCAGCCATCAAACATCCAGCGTCAAGCATCAAGCCATCAAGCTATCAAGCATCAGCCATCAAACATCCAGCATCAAGCTATCAAGCATCAGCCATCAAACATCCAGCGTCAAGCATCAAGCCATCAAGCTATCAAGCATCAGCCATCAAACATCAAGCATCAAGCCATCAAGCATCAAGCATCAAGCCATCAAGCATCAAGCCATCAAACATCAAACATCAGGAATCAAACATCAAACATCAAACAACATATCGGGTCATCTACGGCGATACGGACAATATGGGAGTCGCCTATCATGCCAACTATTTCCGGTGGTTTGAGATCGGCCGTTCGGAGATGTTCCGGTCTTTGGGGCTTCCGTATAAGGCCATAGAAGCAAAGGGAATTTTTCTGCCAGTCTCCGAAGCCCATTGCAAGTATGTGGCTTCTGCCAAGTATGATGATATGATAATTATCGAAACCTCACTGGATACAACTGTGCGGGCAGGGTTCAAATTCAATTATCGCGTCTTCGGCGAGGATGGAGGGAAGCGTCTTGCCGAGGGATACACCAGACATGCGTGTACTGATATCAATGGGCGGGTCATACGGCCGCCTCAGTTTTTGAGAGATATATTTCAAAAGAATATTGACACCTGCTGATCTGCATCAAGTTGGCATCCCTGAGCCGTTTCAGGAATTTCAGATGCTTTGCTCCCAGAATATTCCGGTATTTTTCATCCAAGCCGGGACTGAATTTCTTTATGTTCCATTTGTTTTTTCCTATGCTGTTCCGGATCTGATATATAATAAGGTATGGCACAATGGAAAAAATGTTGCAAATGATTACTTGTATATAAAAGGTATGGCACAATGAAAAAATATTGCAAATGATTACGGCATCTTTTACACACCTTTTTTAAGAATGAACTTATCCGCGTTTATCTGCGTACATCCGCGTCCCGCTGTTCTTTCAAAAGTGTCAAATGAAGGATGCCATGATTACTTATTAACAAACGGATCAAAGGGTATATCAGCTTGCCATAAGTGTAAACTTAAAGGAGTCCTCCCGACAGCCGGGATTTGCAATCCCGTCCGGATCGTTCCGACACTCCGATGACAGGGCTGAAATGTTGCGGGCGGGATTGCAAATCCCGGCCGACCTGATCCATAAGTTTACACTAATGTTCACACTTGTGAAGTTTTTCATTAATTGCAAATAATTTTTTTCACTGACTCTTGACATGGCAACAGATTAGCCTTGTATAATTCAGTTATATTATTTTATTAGAAAAGCTGTCCCGGAATTTAATTTCAAAAAATTAAAAGACAGGACAGAGGACTTGTTCATCCCGCTTTGCAAATTATTGACTTGCTAATATTTGTTAATAATTATCAATGAAGTTTGAACATGTCCATTTGAGGAAAACAGCCAGGTGCTTTTTAAGCTTGATAGGGAATCCTGTTAAATTCAGGAGCGGGCCCGCCGCTGTAATCGGGGACGAAAACCGCAGTTTGTCACTGTCCATATTATAAAGGATGGGAAGGCGCGGTGAGTAGGTTGATCCGAGAGTCAGAAGACCTGCCTGGTTGTCCAGCACATTCAGACAAAAAGCGACAAACACAACAATTCCGATCAATCCTCTCTTTTTCACGTTCTCTCCTTAATTGTTAGAAACGGTCAAGGCCAAGTCATCTCCGATAAGTGCCACACTTTGCCCGCTTAAAATGCGCCCAAATCAGATCCGCCCGGCCTGAAACCAAAAAACCCCTGACCGACGCATGAAGCAGCAAATCGGTCAGGGGATTCCGTTTTTTAATCCGCCAATTGGGTCATACTCTGTCCGTGAATATGACTAGCACATCACTTTTTACGTCCGTTCCCGCCGGCTGACAAATCCGGCGGCTCGGATTTGCCAATCCGAGCCGAACTTGCAAAGTGGTAAATCCGTATCCATTGTCGCGGATATCTGAAAGCCAGATATTACCGTTCACCATGGGTGACGAAATTAAAAAGTGGTGACCTTAACTGCTTTGCTTCGGCAGCTCATGGGCACAAAGGCCCCAAAAAAGTGGGTATTCTTCTTGTCGCCTTCGGGGCATCGACACAAATATCCTTTGAAAAAATCGACAAAAAAATCCGTTCTGACCAAAGCCGGTATTCAGTGTGTTCCTGTACTAAAAGGAACTGCGGAGTATGATTCGTTTATTGATATCTGGGTTGCTCATATCAAGGGGCCGATGGGCCATTTTTAACAGTGCCTGATAGGAAATGTCCGGAAAGTTGTTCCTGACTTCGGTCGGGGATAAATCCGGTCACTCGATACCCTAATGAGAAATGAGATTGACAAGCTGTTCATCCTGCATTATTTTTAAATTTTGTATTAAAAAACAGAAGAAAGACATATAAATAAAATAAAAAGCATGAAGATAAAAAAAATAACATTACAGAATTATAAAAGGTTCCTACAACCCAGAACCTTTTCATTCACAGATTCTGACGGAGCGATAAATGAAAAAACACTTATTGTTGGTAATAATGGAACGGGTAAGACATCTGTTTTACAGTCAATAGTCATGTTATTGGCATCAGTTGTCAGAGAAGACTTTGATCCTAAAAAATTAGATTGGCCAAATTTTGAATACAGATACTTACAAACCGGTCAGCATCCGCTTAAAATAGAAGCCGAGATAATATTTGGTGATAATGAAATAAAAGCAACCCGGGAATATGCAAATCGTCTCGGAGAACTTGGAAAACGTCTGCCGGCATCAGATAAAAGTGTCAAACTTTTCTTTGATTATCGAAAAAACAGAACTGATGCAATAGGGCGAAAGGAGGTTCTTTATCAGTTTCAAGGTTATCAGTATGCAAAAAGACTGGCAAGCCTGACCCCTCAGAAAAATCTGCTTTTTGAAAATGTCGGAAATATCTATTGGTACACAGAACAGCGGAATTCACATAATATTACAAATCTGTTGAATGAGGAGACGCCGCGATTGGATGATATCAGAAATTTTTTGGCAAGTGCCTACAATTATCATTCCGCGGTTCAGCAGGAAAGACGGACAATCAGAGAAGGTGAGTTTGATTTTTATGATAAATTGGAGAAGTTGTACAAAAAGGTTTTTCCTGACAGAAGCTTTGTGGGAACTTCACCCCGCTTTGACATATACGAGCAGGCAAAGGCTCCCGATTTCTTCCTGCACGACGGCCGTTCCCAGTATGAAATATCAGATATGTCTGCCGGGGAAAGGGCTGTTTTCCCGATATTAATGGATTTTACCCGCTGGAATATCAACAACTCCGTTATCATTGTTGATGAACTGGAATTGCATCTTCATCCTCCGCTGCAACAGACACTTGTAAGAGCTTTGTCAGAAATGGGACATGACAATCAGTTTGTTTTTACAACTCACTCAAACGCTGTAATTACAATGTTTGATGAAAGTGAAAATCAGATCATACGGTTGCCGAATGAATAAAATTATAAAGATATACTGTGAAGGGAAAAAAGGTAGTCACGATTATGATATACTGGAAAAAGTAATGAGCGGAATATCTGTTCATGTTCAAATCGACCCAATTGGCGGTATCAGAGGTGCGGGAGCGATTATACATTATAAGGAAACAGAAATTGTCAAGTCGGATTTCAAAATTCTGTTTCGCGATAGGGATTTTGACAAACCGATTCCCAAAGACCCAATATTAGAACAAGATAATGACAGAAAATATTGCTATTATTCATATCGAAACACTATTGAAAATTATCTTTTTGATACCGCTGTGTTTTTCTCTTTTCTTAAAGAAAAAGATTTATGTGAAAAATACGCTGTTCATTCCGAAAATGATGTTAAAGACAACTTTATCGGGGCTGCGGATAAAATAAAATATTATCAGGCTGTAAGGCATACCATGGGAAAAATGCGGACAGATGAAACCGACTTTGGCACAAAACTGACTGAGAAAAGCGGAATATTACCAAAAAGATTGGATGAGACGTTTTGCAAAGATGAAGCGTTGAGCAAAATAGAGAAAGCAACATTAGCAACGAATTCTTGGACTGAAGATAATTTCCTAAGATTTTACCAGGATTTTATTGATATATTTAACAACGATTTTATGAGGAATCTTGATTTCCTAATTTACTTTCAGGGAAAAGATTTTGCATCCTCTTTAAAGTTAATACTACCAGATTTTCCATTAAAGACATACTATAAGTTCGCAAAAAAACAATTTGATTATCATAAATTCCCGGATTTGGTACAACTTAGAGAGTTGATAAGAAAAGAATTGTAAACCGTCCTCCGCGGTTTCTCTGTGTCCTCTGTACATTTCCCTTCTTAATCCTGTTCAGGCTCTCAAACCGGAGCGGGGGAATCCCGTGGGAATCGAGGACCGGGTCGGGTTTTCGGTCCGGGATTTTTTTGAGACGCGGGAACTGTGTACAGGACAAAAAGCTTCGGATGCCCGAAAACTGGCACTCTGTCATTCCGGGCGGAAATGCCGGGAATCGGCAGGATTCCCGGCATTTCCGACCCGGAATCCACTATTTGTCGGTTTACACTTTCGGGTGTCAGGTGAACTCTTTTTTTTGTTCCCCTGTGCCTCTTTGTGCCTCTTTGTGCCTTTGTGTGAGACATGAAATGCCGGCCGCCGGCTCTGATTGTAAAAAAGTGTAAACTACTTTCGGCTTTTATGAAGGATGCCCAAAAATGCCCCGCTTTATGTTGTAGCCACATCTGAAAATGCTCGGTCCGGATTGGTAAATTTGAACCGGCTCCTGCCGGATTATCAGTCCGGCGGTAGCATGGGAGGGAAAAGTTTGATACCTACTGATAATGCGTTTGCCCCGGGATACTGACAATTATGAGCGGAAAAAAAGGCAAACCCAAATATAAAGCATTTTTTATCTCCCTGATCCTTTCAGCAGTCATACTCGGCTCGGGTCTGTTTCTTATGGAGGGGATAAACATTGAGCGAATCACTGCCCGGCTGTTTTTTCCGCTGCTCCGCCTCATGTTTTTCATTACCTTGGGGCTTACGGCCGGTCAGGTTATTGAAGCGTCAGGATGGACACGGAGCATCTCTGTGGTTGCCAGGCCCTTTTTCCGTTTTGGAAATCTGGGCGAACACTGTAGTGCGGCGTTTACGATTGCTTTTGTCTCCGGGGTCACCGCCAATGCAATGCTCCTTGATTTTTACAAAGAGAAAAAAATCACCGAAAAACAACTGTTTCTGACAAACTTTGTCAACCAGTTTCCGGCGTATTTTCTGCATCTGCCCACGACATTGTTTATTGTCCTTCCGCTCACCGGAACCGCGGGTCTGCTCTACTATATCCTGACCTTTCTGGCGACCGTTCTCCGGACATTTCTTTTTCTGGTTTACGGACGTTTCAGTGTCAAGACAGCGGAAACTGTGGCAGAGGCCGAAAAAGAGGATCAGAAGCGCAAAAAAGGCGATATACTGAAAAGCATCCGGGAAAAACTGCCGGCACGGATCATAAACATCTCCGTTTATGTTCTGCCCATATACATTGCTGTTTTTGTGGTGAATGAACTCGGTTTTTTTAAACTGGCCAACGACTTTATTTCGAGAAAGGTTGCATTGAGCATTATCCCCATTGAATCGCTTTCCGTTGTCATACTGAGCTTTGCCGCGGAGTTTACCTCCGGTTTTGCAGCCGCGGGAGCCATGCTGGATGCCGGGCTTATAACGGTAAAGCAAACCGTTCTCGCCCTTTTGATTGGAAATATCCTCGCTTTTCCGATTCGGGCACTCCGGCACCAGTTGCCGAGATATATGGGTATTTTTTCTCCTAAGATGGGGGCTCAGATTCTGCTGTTGGGTCAACTGTTTCGGGTGTTGAGCCTGATTATTGTGGGGATCATATTTTTTGTAATAGCATAAATTCGTCCCTCCTGCGCTCCCGCCGGATTGGTAAATCCGGCGGCTTGAATGACGAATCAGGACTTAATACTTAAAGGTTTCCCCAATTTTTTCAACTAAGTTCCATTGCCCCGTGAAATAAGGGTTTGCCAAATTCGTCATCTGTAAGTGCCGATTTTAATTGATTTTTGCAGCCGGAAGTTTTTTTTTATGAAAAATCGGTCTCCGATCCTCAGAGGCTGACACAGGTCGGGGTCTCGGGATGAGCTGAAATCGCTGCCTGAGGACGGCGAGTTTCACAAACCCCTGTCCGGTGGGTATGCGAGAGTTTGGAAAAAAACGTGGAAACCTTCGGGCAACAAGGATTGGCAAAGTTTCATTTTTTCAGTTCCTTTGTTCGCAGGTCATGACAGACAGCGAACTTTGTGAAGTTTTTAAAAACAAGGCTTAACAGCAATTTTTTTAAATTTCGGGAAACATTTAAGTAATACGTCCCTCCTGTGCTCCCGGCGAATTGCCAAATCCGACGGCTTGAATGACGAATCGGGACTTAATACGTCCATCTTGCGCTCCCGCCGGATTGGCAAATCCGGCGGCTTGGGATTTAGTTCGTCCCTTTTTCGCTCCTGCTGGATTGCCAAATCCGGCGGGTTAAATAATCCTGGTTCTAACGGATTTTGTGGTTCCAAAATATGACAACGGATCGAAGGATGAAACGGATTTTTCCACTCCGGCAAATCCCGGAAATATGGCGGCGCGCCGGGGACGGATATCCGTTTCATCCTCCGATCCGCTGTCATTTTTCCCGGACCACAAAAAGCGTTAGAACCAGAAATAATCTGTCAAAAAAAGGAACTAAATTGAAACCATGGTAGCTGCAAAACTGATATTTAATCTCTCAAAAAAAGGGAGCGATAAAGACTGCGAAGTACGTGATTTAATTGAAGGCTACCTTGCCGGGCTGAGTAAATACGGCAATATATGGGGAGAGTTTGTTCTTTCTTCCAAGAAAAAGGGTTTTCAGGCATACACTTATCTTTCCCATCCAAATGCAATGGCTAAGAAATATCAGACAAAGCATACAAAAAAAGATTTGGAAAACATATATGAAAAAATCGGTGAGAACCCAAAGTGTGAAATACTGGGTGACAAGATTGACAGGACTGTTCCGAAATGGAAAACTGAAAGTTTTTTGTACATCTTTACTCATGCCTTTGATTTCACATCACCTGTTTGCCTCGGAAGCAGCGGAAAAGCATTGCCGATTTATTTTCTGCCGTTATCTGCCGGTGATCGTGAACGTGCTTATTTTTGGGCATCATCATATCGGGATCACGACAGAATCTGGTTAAGTTCTGATGAACTTGAAATTCCGGCATATAAACAAATGGTAGAGCCAGATAGCGGTCTCTCCAAAAAGGGGAGAAAAATATGCGATATAGTTGAAAAGAAAACAGGAATTCCGACATATTATTTTTTAAATCGTTACTGGGGACGAATTGAAAATGAAGACAACCGTCTTTGTCCTCGGTGTGGTAGTGAGTGGCGTGTTGAAGAAGAGATTGCACCGTCAAAATCGTTTTCCAATTTCGCATTTCAATGCAAACCGTGCAGACTCGTTTCATGTGAGGCAGACAGTTTTGAAGATGAGAGGCATGCGAGAATAGGTGAATATAAACTGAAAAAGAGTACGGACACAGATTAGAACGGATGGGGCGGATACCCATTTGAATATTTGAATGGTCTGACAGAGCAACCTTTACTTTTGCCAGAGTGCCAAAATGTCATCGATTGAGAAGAACAGATTGAAAACCGGATTTACGACGGGTGCTGCTGCCGCTGCTGCGGCGAAGGGATCGCTGTACCTGCTTTTGCAAGGCACAGCTCCGAAATCCGTCAGAATTGACTTCATCGGAGGCGGTCACAGAGAAATTGATCTCCATTCCTGTCACCGTAATGGCAACAAAGCCATCTGTACGGTGATCAAGGACGCAGGGGATGATCCGGATGTAACCCACAAGGCAGAGATTGGCGCGTGTGTTGAAGTAAGCAACGCCTCTGCCTCCGAAATTCTTATCACCGGAGGAAAAGGTGTTGGAAAAGTGACAAAGCCGGGCCTTGAAATACCGCCGGGAGAATCCGCAATTACTTCAGGGCCCCGGGAGATGATCAAAAGAGCCGTCAATGAGGTGCTCTCTGAAATAAAACCGTCTGCTCCCTGCTCGGAGGCAGGGACAGGTTTGTCCGTTTATGTGGAAGTATTTGTTCCCCAGGGGGAACACCTGGCAAAACGGACACTGAACTCAAGGCTGGGTATTATCGGAGGCATTTCCATCCTGGGAACCACCGGGATTGTCCGGCCCATGTCCCATGAGGCATATATCATGACCATTCGGTCCGCGCTTTCGGTTGCCCGGGCCTGCGGACTAAAGCGGGTGTTTCTCACAACCGGCAGGCGCAGTGAAAGACATGCCCAGCAAATATGGACGGATGATCAGGAAGAAGCTTATGTTCAAATCGGAGATTTTTTTAAACTGTCACTGGAACTTGCATCGGAAATGGAGTTTGAAACAGCGGTCCTGACCGTATTTTTCGGGAAAGCCGTGAAAATGGCTTACGGGTTTCCCCATACCCACGCGGCAAAATCAGATATGTGCATGAAAAAACTCTCCCACTGGGCCGTTCAGGCCACCGGAGACCCAATCATCGCCCAGAGGATACTCAAAGCAAACACAGCCAGACAGGCATTTTTTATGCTCAGGAATGATCACCCGGAGGTGATTGCCCGTGTGGGAATGGAAATGATCCGGTCTGCAAAAAAATTTATTAAGGGAGATATTCGGATACGCTCGGTGATCTTGGATTTTGACGGAGATATTGTATTTGATTCCCAATATCCGAATACCTTCCCGCGCTTTTAACATGCTGACAGAAGGCAGAGGGCGGAGGGCAGTAAACCAGAAGCCAGTAAGCAGATACCAGAAAGCCTGCGTCAATCTGCGGTTCAGGTGAATTGCCGGCTATTCTCATAAGTCCGTCCGGGACTGATCAAATCTCGCCCGGAATATCCGAATCCGCTCTGAAATCCTGCTATGCCTGATATTAACCGGCTCATCCGGACAAATATCATCTGATTTCAGCTTTCTGTTTGACAACTGTTCTGATTTATCATTACAGTATAAAAAGCCTGCGCAGACCGTTATCTCATAGCAGAATATAGATACAAGCAGGGAGTTTATATGAATTTTGGTTCTTACTTTTATAATGAAACATGTAAAACCCTCAAACCGATTGAAGAGATTGAGTTTGTAGGTGACTCTCTCCCGTATCATGATTCTGTGCGACATGATATCGAATCTGAAATAGGAAGTACCATTCCGCTGCACAGAGTTGATATCCACGAATTTTACAGCGTTCACACAAAGGAATATTTGGACAGTTTCATCGCTTTAAGCAGAGGAGAGGATGCGGAAATTCAGTTAAGTGTTGAATGTGCCAACCTGCAATATGCAATTCCGGGCTATGAATATTCATTAGGCGGAGTCTGTAAAACAATAGAAATGATGAAAGCAGGGATTTTGGACAGAGCATATTGTTTCTCAATGCCCGGTCATCATGCCTTTCCGGGCAAAGGCCACGGATATTGCGCATTAAATGCAATGGCTGCCGGTGTAAGATACGCTCAGTCGTCAGGCTTTAAAAAGATTTTAATTGCAGACTGGGATATACACCATGGCGACGGAACTCAGACTATTTTTGAGAACGATGAAAATGTTCATCATATCAGTGTCCACAGTGCAGTTGATTTATATATGAGTGTTGTGAAATCTGCCGAATTGGGAACAACAGCTTATGCTGATTCAGTAGGTCAGGTAAACATTCCGATTCTGGATGATTTTTATACGGAAGACTTTTTCTATAACGAATTGGGATTACGAGGAAATATATATCGTGGTGCTGAGAGTGTTCAGCAATTTCAGGCTGCTTTGGACGCATCCTGCAAACCGGATCTGATTATGATTTTTGACGGTCACGATTCACACAAAGAAGATTGCGGACGTGGAACTACCAAATGGGAAGATGAGGATTTTGAAACTTTGACAAAATCAGTGGTGGATTTGTCAGTTAAACATAATTGTCCCCTTCTTTCCATGCCTGGTGGCGGATATAATTTTCACAAGGCAGTTGAATTATCATTACTACATGCAAAAATATTAAAAGAGTATAGGGTATAAAAGCCTGCACAGACCGTTATCGGAGGGAACCACATTGTCAGGGAAGCATTCTCACGAAGAAATCAGGCCCGTGATCAATGAGGCGCTGAAAAGACAGGCGGATTTCGCACACACCCGTTTTGCGGGATTTGAAAAAGAATGCCGGGCTTATGAGACAAAGTACGGAATGGGATCGGAGGAGTTTCTGAGGAGGTTCGAG
The DNA here is from genome assembly GCA_030378035.1 of Desulfobacterales bacterium HSG2. Classification (GTDB taxonomy): domain Bacteria; phylum Desulfobacterota; class Desulfobacteria; order Desulfobacterales; family 4be13; genus JAUCGI01. Next base: position 59,326 of record JAUCGI010000005.1, on the reverse strand, counting down.
TCCGGAGAACTGGGAGATGATCCGCACTGGTTTGACTGGTATGCCGCTTTCAGGGGAAAAACTCTGTGGGAGAAAAAGTGCAGGTGCAAGGCAGGTGCGGGTCTGATTTCAGGCAAAGAGCGGCCGCCCCTAAAAGCGTTATAATCAGGAAATATTTATTGATGAAATGGAAGCCTATGCAGGAGGCAAAGGTGTGACAATCAATTACAAAACACTGAAGGAGATGGCTGATGATAAACAAACTGCAATGTTGTTGTTTTATCGTTCTTATTATGCTGTCTGCAACATCACCCGCCATGTCTGAGAATCCGGGAACAGCCCGGAAACCGGCATCTGAGAACATCCCGTCGATCATGAGGATGGCGATGGAGACGCAGGACTGGGAGTCACTGCTGAGACACATGACCACTCTGGCCGATATCGGTGACGGGAACGCGGCCGCGGCTTTCGCGGAGATACTCAGGCGCAAGGTGTTCCCCTCGGAGCTGCGTGTGACCCCGTTCATTTCGCGGGCATCGGATTTCAATGTTGAAAAGGGTGTGAGAGAGGAACTCTCACCGATACTGGAGGAGATTTTTGAGGCGGAAAAGTCATGAGTGTAACCAAAGGTAAATTGTGCCTATGTTCTGGAAAGAATCATGAACAGATTTTATTCTGTTTTCAAAAGACAGGTCGGGCATAACCCGCTATTATTAATTAATTTCTGTTTTAAAACAGGACTTCTGTCTTTCAGAAGTCTGCTATTGGCAGACAAATCTGTATTATCAATTTCTTTGAAAAGAGGTTGTAAATGTTTTAACAACTTCATCCTGTTTATTGAATTAGACAAACCACGCGCCCCCACGAATTTGAGAGACAAAGAGGCCAATTTCTGAGCAAAATTTAAAGAGGATTTGACAGCATCAGTATAATCCAAGATATCTGACAAATTGCTATTATTTTTTCGGGCCAGTTTTTGCAGATAGAATAAAAAGCCGACTGTACACCAGTCACCAGCACCGCAACTGTCGAATATCTCATCTGACTGAATACTCTTTTGATGACGCCATCTGCTATCATCGTTAAATCTGAAAGATAATCCCAGCTCTCCCAAAGTTTTTATTATCAAAGGAGGCTTAAAATCTCTTATTTTTTTGAGCATATCATTCCTGTCATTTCTTTTTGTTTTATCGCCGGCATATTTCAGGATATGACATAGGCGAACAGCTTCCTCCGATTTGTCATCAAATCTGAAATTATTTGGCTCAAAAACGATCAATGCATCTGTTTCTCTGTAAATTTTGGCTAATTTCAGGGTGGAAGGTGTTGCTCTGTCGAAAAAATAAACATCAGGCCCGGAGTATTCTGTAATGAGGCAATCCACAGCGTCAAGTCTCGGACTCCGAAAGCGGGGCAAATACGACTGGCAGGCAGGGCAGCGCAAGAGGAACTTGTGTTTGGCGTATTGTCCGTCAGAAGATAACGCTTCTATAATTCTCGGCGTGACAATATTCTCTTCTTTTACTGTATAGTCTGTATTGACGCCATCTTTTATGAGGTCATTAATTAAGATATTACCAGCCAAATCCGTACCCGCTCGGGAAACAGGTGTGCTTTCCCATCCTAAAAAGGATAAGCCGGCCAAAACATTTGCACAGGTTCCGCCAGCATTAAAAATCGGTGTCTTACTCCCGTTGTTAATTATTATGTCCAACACAACAAGTCCTGCTCCGACAATTTTGGGAGGACTGTTATTTGTCTTAAAGTTCATATGGCTCACCTGTTAACCAGATTGAGTGGAGACTATGATTCGCCTCTGAGTTTTCTTTGTAGCCATGTATCCCGATTATTAAATCTAATATCTATTGATGAGCGGGGAAAGCCGATATGATATAATTTCCTTCCAAATTCGGAAACTTTCGGTTTGCCAGGATCAATGCCAACCAGAGTACTCGCTTTATAAATTAAATGAAATACCTGATTGAACAGATCTATTCCGGCTAACGGGCCATTCAAATATGATCTCAATACTTTTCTGGGGTATTGTGCAGGTATCAGAGATAAAGTTTTTTCTGCCAATTTTGATAATACCGGCGTTTCTAAAACCAGCAATGCTGACTCCTCCCCTTTCTCGTCAAACCAATGATGCCGACCATGACCGAAATTCCGCAAATCAGTTATAAGTATATTGCCCAGGCCGGCTTCTGAAAACTTGGACTCCAAATCTGTAAGAACTGGCCAAGCCCATTCTCCGCCTAAGGCAATTATAGTTTTTCGGCTCAAAACCTCATTCCAATCAGGCTCTTCAAAATCAGCTTTATGTTCTGCCAGTTCTTTGACAGTTTTTTCTGATATGGAGAATGCTTTATATGCTCTTCCTGCTAAAATACATGTCGATAATAATGAATTTACCGCCAGAAATCCGTCTTTCTTAGCCGGATTGGAATATTCTGTAACTTGGATATAAGGGGAATAGCTTTCCGCCTTTTTAGCAATTTTACTGCCTATGTTTGCACATAATATACCGATAGAAACAAATTCCCGCTTAACAGCGATTTCTAATGAATGTAAGATATCTCTGTTATTACCACTTGCAGTTAAAATTAAAATTGCATGAGAAGATGGATTGGTCTTTGAGAAATGCAGTTCGAGCGGCGTAACTGCTTTCGCCATTTGTCCGGTCATCTCTTCATGGAGTTGTGCGATGAATTGAGCGCTGCTGAAAGAACCACCGGATCCTACAACTAAAAGAGGATAAGCTGAAAGTTTTGATATCATCACTTTAAGTTCGGAACCAATTGGCTCTGTAAAAGACCATTTTATCGTATTTGGAATATATGCAAGTTCTTTATCAAAAGGTTTACCCAAATCTTTCCCCCTTAAATAAAATGATAACAGACATTCGACCGTGTTACCTTTTAATCCATGTACCTAATGATCATAAGTGTAAATTAGGGATTCCCTAAATTTATTCACCATACAGCCTATTCAATAAAAAATCAGGCATCCTTCATATATGTATAAAAGTAGTTGACACTTTTTAATGCCTTGTTTTCGGACACACCACTGGTGTTGGGAGAATCAGGTTGTTTTTTTCAGGACAACCTGATCTCTTTCAGTTCATGCCGATCTCGGAATTTCGCAGGACGGAGACCGGGCTTTCCGAAACCCGGCCTTTTTTTACGAATTCACGGCCGCAAAGAACGAAGGTTCCTTTTCCTCCGCGATGTCAAGCAGAAGTTCGATCCAGTCTTTTTCCTGTTTCCTGCCGGTCAGAATTTCGACCGGGGTGCTGCCCTTTCTTTTGCCGGCTCTGTAGCGGCGGTGATTGTGGTAGAACATGATCAGGTTCAGCGTTTCCTGAGTGACATGATTTTTTGAATTGTTCAGACAGGGTCGGATTACCGAGTTTATGCATTCCACCAATGACGAACTCTGAACAATCTGATCCAGCTCCGCATATGCCCGTTCTTTGACAAGGTCATACCCGTTCCCGAGATGATCCTGTGCAATTTCAAGGCAGATCCGCTCATTCCCGGCACAATGCTTTCTTGCCTCGGCTTTTTTGGCCTTGATTGCCCCTTTTCTCCATTGCCATGCTGAACAAAGGACCCGCAGGGTTTTCTGATCAGCGGGCAAGGTCGTCAGACCTGCCACAACCGATTTTGCCACCTCAAAATAGCCGAGCAGCCGGGCATTGTGCGACGCACCCTGCCGACAGCCTTTGTTATTTTTGCAATTCCCAGTGTCTCGGGGAGATTCAGGGCGACTCCGATATTTTCCTCCGCTTCCCCGCGGTCACGGAGGTTGCCGTCATTGTCAAATATCCGAAGATTTTCTGTGATGCGGAGATAGAGAAAATGATAGTTCTCGCATGTCTCAATTTTTTCATCGGCAATTTCCTTTGCCTTCTCATATTCATCAATTTTTCTGTCCATCACTGCGTCACTTCTGGCAGAGTCGAGCCTGGCGTAACGATCCTCCTCCTTTTCCATGGCTTTGTACGCGGCATTTTCCAATATCCCGACCCATTTGCCCAGCTGATGTGCAACGGCATGGTAGGTGTCCGGTTGTCTGACGATGTCGGTGAGAGCCTCCTTCTGAGCCGCGCATAAGCCCCTGCCTTCGTCGCTGACCAGGTATATTGCAAAATGCCCGTTCCTCTCCGGACATTCCCAGTGTCTCTTCCAATCCCCGGCCTTCCGTGTGTCTGCCAGTTCCACTTTCAGAATTGCCGAGCTGACAGGATCCACGGTGACCGGAATGGGAGTTCTTTTTGAAAAAATCTCATCACTCAGAAAAATGACCAGCCGCACCTCACCGTCATCTGCCGACAGCGTGTCAGGCAGCAGTGCGCCGAAACGGCGGAGGGTCTGACTGACATGACCGACCGAGGCGTCCGGCATGTCGAATCGTTTCATGATGGCTGATATTGCCTCAATGGCGCACCGGCCTTCCAGCCTCGGAGACAGCATATGATGATACGACAGCCTTCGTCCGATGACAGCCGGTTCGGAGGGATCATGTCCGAAAGCCGCCTCGCCCGTCTCTTTCAGTGTTGTTGCCAGAATGCAGACGAAAGTGCGGGAAATCACAAACTGTTTTGAAAGAGCGGTTATTGTTCCCCACGCTCCGGCAGGCATTGCCGTAAGGGCGGTACAGGCAATATGAAGTCTTGTGACAGGGGGCAGATCATGACGACGTATGAATTTTTTCGGGGACAAAGCATCCGCTGACTGATTCTTATTACTGATAACAACTGGGGCACACATATTTCCTCCTTTTCATTTGATAATATCTGAAATTTGTCGTTTACAACAACTATTTTTTAATATACCATAGCAGAGGATGAAATTCAGCTCTTTTTTTCAGCCCGAAAAAAAAAGAACATGATTCAGAAAATAAATGCCATTTCTATAAAATGAAAGTGTAAACTAGCAAATGAAGGATGCCAAAAATCAAGGGGAAAATTCAACATTTCAACATTTCAACCTGAGTACAGGACAAAAAGTGGATTCCGGGTCGGAAATGCCGGGAATCCTGCCGATTCCCGGCATTTCCGCCCGGAATGACAGTGTGCCGCTTTTCAGGCATCCGAAGTTTTTTGTCCTGTACACAGATTTTAACCTTTCAATTTTTAACCTGTAAGTTTGCTTCTAATGATTTAATGACTTATCCACTTTCATCCCTGCTTCGGATTTGTCAATCCGAAGCGAGCAAAGGGGCACGAAAATCGATATCATCAGTAATTTAAGTCTGTTTGTTAAAAATCGATAAAAATTTAACTTATTGATTTAATTAATGTTTAATACTTTCATGTTTCATGTTTCATGCGATTGCCCTGAGCAATTATTTGATCCAGGAACCTTAATCTTGACCCTTTCCATCAGATTCTGATTATTGAGCTTTCCAATTTCAGCTTGGCATTTTTCATATTACTCCAAAAATACTTTTTTGAGGAATGAATTCATCCGCGTATATCTGCGTTTCGTTGTTCTTTCAAAAGTGTTAGCTGACAAATGAAGGATGCCTTCAGTTTAACCTGTTTTTATGTTGATTTTAAATGCCGTATCCCATGAAAATGCTCCCGGTTTCACTGCAAAAATATCAGCACCAGAAAATAGCGGGGAGATTGGCGCGGAAGCATTATCCCGAGATATGTTTCCGGAGCATTTTCATGAAGCACTTGGCATTAACAAACAATGAATTTAAGTTTCAATTTTCAAACTCATGATAAACAAAAGATCATCCCTGACCTCAATCATTTTCTCGTCAGAATAGGTCTGTTCCAATTCGGTGATACCCTCCTCAATTTCATCATCCGTAAAATCATGCAGATTTGACATGAATCTGTTCTGAAGCAGATAATACCATCTTTCTTTTTCAAAACTGACAGAATAAGAGTGAAGCGCTACTTCTGGCCGAAATCCTGCTTCTCCAAGTTCCGCTGCCAATAAATCCGATGTCGGCTGTCCTGCCGAGAAACTGGCGAGGGCCGCTTTGAAAAAGGGCAAGGGGGGAATTCGGGGACGGGTCACAATCAGCAGCCTGCCGTTCCTATTCATTCGCCCGCGCAATTTGTTCCATAGTGAAATTCTGTCGGTAAGATGATGCACCATCTCTTTCAGTAAGAGTTTGTCATATTTTCCGGACGTGTTTTCTGCAAACTCATGGGCATCCATGCATAACGGTTTTACGCCTTTCAGTCTGCCGGCCTGGGCAATCATGGAATCGCTGGGATCAGCGCATAAAACATCGTTTTTCAACCCCGCTTTTTTAAAAATCGAATGTGAGGCGGACCCCGTTCCTCCCCCGATATCCGCGACAATATCATCAGGACGCAGAGCCAGTGACTCGATAATCAAGTCTGTGGCCCACTCTCTGTATGAATCACTGAACAGTAAAAAGTCGTTATATTTTACAGCGATGTTGGTATAATGCTGCTGATTCCCTTCATAATTTTTCATAATGATTATCCCGATCACCATAATACCAGTTAAAAGTCATTGGCTATTCATTTCATCCATTGGCATCCTTCATAAAAACCGGAAAGTAGTTTACACTTTCCTGTCATCCCGTGAACATACACAAAAAAGTGTGAGCCGGGAAATGAAAGATGCCCATCCATTAATATATTTTCTTGAAATAACCGACTTGCAGAAAAAGATCAACTTCACGATTTAAGATTGGTCGAACCAAACTGATTTGTTATGGAAATATTCGGAAAGCATAAATTTTAGCCTTAAAACACCGTTTTTTGCAACTGAAATCGGTGTTCTGAAGAAGATAGCAGGTATATTGGCCTGTTCAGAGTGATACTCTGTAACGAAAAGCAGCATTTTAAGAACTGAGAGTACATATATTTTTCCGATGGATTTTTGACAAATCAGTCTGTTTGTTTAAACACCAAAATATTATCAATCTACTACAACAAATCATAAATTCGTCCCCCCTCTTATATAATAGATAAAAGGGGGACGAATTTACGAGTTGCTGTACTACTAAGAAAACAATTCATATGTCGCGGTTTTCTTTCAGGGTAAGAACTGACCTGAAAGTCAGAGGGGAGTTTATCGGTATTCGCAATTAATTTCAAGAGCATCGTCTTTAGACAGACATGTGTGCTGCCGAATTATTCATCCTTATTTTCAAAATCACCAGAATTGCACATCAGGAATACTCTCTTCACCCCATTGACTTTTCCCTTTATTGTATTTATGAATAAACTAAATTGGAAAAGCGGGAGCAGCTTGGTTCACACCTTTGAATTAATATTTTTTTAATTAATTATTAATTGCACATCAGAATACTCTCTTCACCCATTGACTTTTCCCTTTATTGTATCTATGAATAAACTAAATTGGAAAAGCGGGAGCAGCTTGGTTCACACCTTTGAATTAATATTTTTTTAATTAATTATTAATTGCACATCAGAATACTCTCTTCACCCCATTGACTTTTCCCTTTATTGTATTTATGAATAAACTAAATTGGAAAAGCGGGAGCAGCTTGGTTCACACCTTTGAATTAATATATTTTTTTAATTAATTATTAATTGCACATCAGAATACTCCCTTCACCCCATTGACTTTTCCCTTTATTGTATTTATGAATAAACTAAATTGGAAAAGCGGGAGCAGCTTGGTTCACACCTTTGAATTAATATTTTTTTAATTAATTATTAATTGCACATCAGAATAC
>JAUCGI010000005.1:8749-51550 GCA_030378035.1 Desulfobacterales bacterium HSG2 | reverse complement strand
ATACTCTCTTCACCCCATTGACTTTTCCCTTTATTGTATCTATGAATAAACTAAATTGGAAAAGCGGGAGCAGCTTGGTTCACACCTTTTGAATTAATTATCAAAGTGTCATGGCAAACATTTTTATAAGGCAAGTGTAACTACATTAACTTTTAGGTGTAATTAATTAGAAGTGTTTTTCAGCCAGCATTTTTTGAAACGAGGTCTTCATCTAACTTTTTTGTTGACTTGTTGATTTTTAACCAATAAAAGACATCTTTAATATCCACAAACTATATGGACAACTGTAACTGGAATTTTGTACGCACTATGATCTGTCATTTCAGCCAGTCATCTTTTGAAACGAGGTCTTCATCTAACACACCCTTAACTTTTTTGTTGACTTGTCGATTTTTAATCAATAAAATACATCTTTTTTATGTTTACAAACTGTATAAACGGTTGTAACTGAGATTTTGTACGCACTATATAATTAACTTTTGGGTGTAATTGAAAGTGCTGGCTTTTAATAATCATCGGATAATTATGATCTGTCATTTCAGCCAGCATCTTTTGAAACGAGGCATTCATCCAACTTTTTTGTTGAACGGGGTCTTCACCTTAACTTTTTTGTTGACTTGCTGATTTTTAACCAATAAAAGACATCTTTAATATTCACAAACCGTATGAACGATTGGGCATCCTTCACAGAAGTCCAAAAGTAGTTTACACTTTTGGTGAGGCAGTCTCACCTCTCGCAGAGGCGCGGAGGCGCAAAGGTGCCGGGAAACAGAAACTTCGCGGCCTTTGTTGCAGAAATAAAAGTGTAAACTGGGCAATGAAGGATGCCAACGATACGATTGTAACTGAAATTTTGCGATCTGCGCGGTTAGCCTCCAATTCCGCGCACTATTAATTAACTTTGTGAGTGTAAAGCGTTAGCTTTTAATAATCAGCGGATTCCAACCAGCATCTTTTAACACCCTTAACTTTTTTGTTGACTTGTTGATTTTTAATCAATAGAATACTTATTTTTATATATTTACAAACTGAAACTGTATGAACGTATGAACGATTGTAACTGAAATTTTGTATGCACTAAATTTTAAAATTTTGACAAATCTCAACGCGCCTATGAAATCATAACTTCTGCTTATATGAAAATTTAATTAATTATATTAACTGATTAAAGAAAAGGCAAGAATTGTGCCAATATTATGCTTCCTGCCCTTAAAAAAAACTTAATCGTCGATTAAAAAAGCATGATGAACAAATCCGAATTCGATAAAGAGCTTCGTCAATGTGCTTCAGAGGATGAGGTCATTGAGCTTATGCTTTGCTATATTCAGAGCAGTTTAAAGTGCGATGCCTGTGCTGTTATTTTGTATGATGAAAATTCCGGTAATCTGGCACTTAAAAGGGAATACACAAAGAATTTTGATTTCTGTCCCAAAGCGGCATACTATGAACTAGGGCAAGGTATCACAGGGAATGCTGTCCAAAGTGGGAAACCGGTGATTATCGGTGATATTAATAAGGAATTGAAAAAGGACCCCAATGCTTATATTTTGTCATCTTCACAAAAAGTTAGATCGGCGATCGCAGTTCCGATAACAAAGGGGAACCGAATATATGGTGCGATAACAGCGGACTCTGGCAGAACAAATCACTTCAAAGAAGCCGACATTGATAAACTATTAACAGTCTCTCCTGAAATCGGTAATAAACTTTATCGATTGCAGATTGATAAACAAAATCTTCGCAAACATGGTGAGGAAGAAAAGACTCGCAATACCCGTGAAATCATAAATTCCTTGATTGATGAGTCCGATGCGCTGGGCAATGAGGAGTATTTACTCGACAGGGTTTTAAATCTTCTTAATCTTATGATACCTTATGACGCGTGTGCCATTTTTGCACAAAAGAGTGGGGAAAATGATATTACGCTCGTTAAATCCAGGGATTTGAATCGGCAAATACCAATATACAACCTTCAACGGAGTCCGGTAGGGAATATTCTGAAAGATGGCACCTCGATTCTCGAAGCTGATGCCTCAAGCCCCAAAATGAAACCTGAATTTCAGAATTTACTGGAGTTCTTTAATTTCTGTTCCTGCATTGCTACTACCTACGAGGCAGGAGGGGGTGAAAAACAGGCTATATTTCTTTTTCATCGTCAACGAAATCAATACCATTTTTCACACCTGATAACATTATTGACTATTTCGGTGTTCTTTTCGGTTCTCAGGCAGAAACAGGATTTGAACAATGCTATCCAAAGATTTAACAAACAAATAAATATTAGTGAATTGCTATCTGGAACGGTTCATGAAATCAAGAATGCCCTGATGAGTGTAGTAGGATTATCCAAAGAATTAAAACGGATTTTTTCCAACCCTGCCCTGGATCTGTCAGGAAGCCAGAGTTTGGGCGTTGATATGTCAGAAAATATATTAAACACAGGTATGCGAGTGGCTAAATGGTTGAATGAACTTCTTGCCACTTCCCAGATTCAAGATAGAAAAAGAGAGGAGGTGGAAATTAATCAACTTATCGAGAAAACTATTTCTTTTTTAAGATACAAAGCCAATGAAAAGAATATCCATCTCGAATTCCGATCCGGACAATCAAAAATTACTATTATAACAGATCCCAACGGTCTGCTCCAAGTCCTGATAAACTTGATTTTGAACCCGATACAACTTCTTGACAGGGGGAAAAAGATTAAAGTGGAAACGACTGTTGAATCCAAAGCGGAACTGCCAATTATAATAAAAGTACATGATAACGGTAAGGGGATCCATCAAAAAGATTTAGATAAAATTTTCAGATCATATTATAGCACCAGAGGTGGAACCGGTCTTGGTTTGACTATTTCCAAAAGCATAATAAACGCTCTCGGAGGAACGATCTCTGTATCTTCGTCTGTCAATTATAGAACAACTTTTACAGTCAGGCTTCCAGTGGACAGCAGAACATCATAAATCACTGTTAATGGGAGAAAAATATGAACAATATTGACAATTGGGAAAGTGATGCTTGTGAAATTGATTTGAGCAAGTGCCGAATTCTGGTTATCGACGATAATGAAGATACGAGGAACCTGTTTGCTACAGGAGGAAGAACGAGAGGATATCAGGTCACTCTCTGTAAAAACGGAGAAGAGGGTGTATTTGAAACAAAAAATGCCGAAAAGCATTATGATGTTGTGTTTTTGGACCTGATACTACCTGACGGTAACGGGTTGGATATACTTTTGGAAATAAGGAGAGAGCGGCCGGAATTCAATGTTATCATTATTACGGGGTGTGGAAAGGTTGATACGGCAGTAACCGCCATGAAGGAGGGGGCGGACGATTACATAGAAAAACCTTTTGACATCGATGCAATCGTTTTTCACATAAAAAGGTCTGTTCAATTTAGAAGATTAAAAGATCGACTAAGAAAAAGTACAATCCATATTACCATACTAAGTAAGGTTGCCGATCTGATGGATAAAGCAGCCAGCTTGCAGAAAATTTTTGAATATTCTGTTAAGGCGTTGACAAACATCCCGTTAACGGTTGGAGCCTCTCTTTATCGTAAAGAGAGTGGAATACTGGAATTAAAGGCTGCGGATGGAATAGCAAATGATATTGAAAAAGAAATCAAAAGATTTACAGATACGATCAAGCATTGTTCCGATGATGGCATCCGCCAGTTTAGTGAGTGTGAGTTTAAGGACCGCTCATTAGGATGGACGTGCAAGCCTTTGAGATATCAGGATAGAATTCTTGGTGTGGTGAATATTTTTCATCAACTTGAATCTCCTATAGATAGCCAGGAATGGAGCATCATCCAAACTTTTATAAATCAGGTAAGCTATGCCATTGCCTCCTCTGATGAAACCCGACAGATCACAAATGGAATCATTGCTTGTATGGGGAAAAAGACTGAGGTTAAAGAAGCGTTGGGGGCATTGCTACATGGTTGTGTGGAGAGATTTAAAGGAGACCGTGGATGTATTCTGATCTTTGATGACCATAAAGTTATGGGAGAAGGTGGTAATAAAAGGGCGGAAGTCAGTCTTGTTTCCTTCTGGGATCATAACTGGAGGCTTAAACAAGAAGGGACAACTGAAAAGTTTGCCTCCTTGTGCAGTGTTACCGTTAGGGAAATTGATTATTCCTATTTTCCTGTTCTGAAAAAAGGCAATATTTATGAAAGATTTTATAACGAAGCTCCAAAGTCAGTAATGGTTGCCGGTATATTTGTTGATGACTGTTTATTGGGATCGATTACCATTGCCAGCGATAAAGAAGATGCCTTTTCAGAAGACCAGGTGCGATTATTAAGAATAGTGAGCAACCGGGTATCACCACATATTTTATTATCTCGGCAACATACAATAGACCGTATGACGAATGAACTTAATCGGTTTTTGAACAAGCTTGATATTCGGAGTAGGGACTTTTTAGCCGGTTTCACAGATAAGGTTGTGGATGTGTTGAAATGTGAAGCCTGTAACCTTTATCTCCTCCATGAGTTCAAATTTTACATCCTTAAAGCGAGTACTTCCCCAAAAGACGAGTCACAAATTCCTTTTTCTTTTGATCTTGATGATGGGCCGGATACAACTGGATTTCTTCAATATGTGGTCGAAAAGAAGCTTTCGTTACGGCTCAATCATCCCCGGGAATTCAGGAGGTTCCTTAAAAAACATAAGGCAATTCATGTTGATCCTGATGATGAAAACTTTCCATACTTACAATTTCTTGGGATACCCATTGAATTGGAAGATAAATGTATTGGAGTAATAGAATTGGCCCAGCACAGTTTATATAAGACTTTTACTATTAATGACCAAAAAGTTCTTGAAAATGTGACATTTAACCTCAGCAGAGCAATTATGAGCCAGAAACTTTACCAGATAGCGAAAGAGTGCATTTCCGACCGTAGTGACCTTGGTGGATGGATCAAATAAACATCCAAAACCGCATCTGAACTTATTTGCTTTTATGAACGAGTTACACGAAGATCAAATATCAAGGAGGATATTGCGTATGAAATGGAAAAAATGGCTTGAAAATTGGGATATGACCTCTCTCAAAATAAAAACGCCGTTTTTAGAGATGGAGTGGAATCCTCGGGAAGCGGACAGAAATGCTGCTTGGGAATTATATGTGGAACTCCTGACCCGCGTTACCACCCGGGAATTAGATACTGGAGAAGGTGATGAAGAAACAGCGTTACAAAGTATCTATTCGATATTTGGCACTACAAGAAATGTGATCAAGCATTACGGCAGGGATTGTCTGGAATTCACGAAAATTGCCGTCTTAATTCTGAATCAGGTTATCAACCCTTTTACGGCGAAATGGCATAAATTGCAGATGGAAAACGCATTTCAGACAAAGGAAGGATGCCATAAGTTCCGAAAGGAATTATCAGAGCTTCAGCCCAAGTTAAGGAATTACACGAAAATGCTCGGTGATATGGCAGGTGTGGAGGAGGATTTGACAGAATTAGAGGATTTTTATAAGTCAGAGGTTGTTGATAACCGATGAATGAATGTTCCGTAAGGGGGACACAATATGAAAATAGAATAAAAACGGAGAGATTCCTTTATGGCTTTCGTTCCTGGTTATAAGCATGATATTTTCGTAAGTTATGCTTGGGTTGATAATAAGACTAATGACAATACATATGAGGGATGGGTATCAACTCTGGTGAAAGGGCTTGAAAATGAGCTAGCGCGGTTATTAGGCAGAAGAGATTTTTTTTCTTTGTGGAAGGATAATCGCAAATTATCTGGCAATGAACCGATTACACCTGAGATTTTGGAAACCCTTAAGCATACAGCTACAATGGTAGTTATAATGTCACCAGGCTATATTGCTTCGAAATGGTGCAAAATTGAAAGAGAAACTTTTTTAAAGAGAGCTGACAGGCGTCCCCGTCCCAATTCACGTATCTTTATCATAGAGTATGGTAAAGTAGAAAAAGATGAATGGCCAACCGAGTTCAGAAAAGATATTTTAGGTTATCGCTTCTGGGTTCAGGAAGGAAAGAAAGCGCCACGAACACTTGGTTTCCCAATGCCGAATCCAAAAGATCCTAACGATAAGCCATATTACGACCGTCTCAATGATCTCAGCAACGATATGGCAAAGGAATTAAAATGCCTCAAATCGTTAGCGGATACTCCAACAGATAAACCGGGTACACGTCCGGCTGTTTTTCTGGCTGAAGTTCCAGAAAACCTTTTTACAGAGCATGATGAGGTAAAACGGTACATTGATCAGGCAGGTTTCAAAGTGCTGCCTGTAACGTCCCTTTATTCTACTGACTCGGATGCCTTTAAAGAGGCGGTAGATAGAGAGCTTAAAGAGTGCGGAATATTTATTCAACTTCTGAGCGATATGAGTGGAAAGATACATCCAAATTCGCCAAGCTATGTCAGTATTCAGTATCAACAAGCTCTGGCAGCAGGAAAACCTATTATTCAGTGGCGCAATCCTTCATTGGATTTGGATAAAATAGAAGACAAAGCTCACCGGGAACTACTGGAATGTGATACCGTCCTTCCAGTCAATCTGGAGGAGTTTAAGAGTGCTGTAGAACGTGCTTCATCGAAAGCATCAGGGATTAAAGAGGGGGATGACATTTATGAAAGTATCAATTCAGGATGGAATAGGGGAAGGACGTTTGCCATCATACTCGGAGCAAAGGAATGGCCGAAATACCCTAAATTAAACTTTGATAATCCTAGTGCGTTGTCAAATCCAGCTAGAGATATAGAGGAATATTTTCTTGACGAAAAAGGATTTAACCTTCCGAGAGACAACTTACTTAATCTTTTTGATTGCGATTGGAATCCAAGTATAATTGATGAAGAGATTATAAATTTTCTTGATAATTGTATGTCAAAAATTGAAGAAAATGTCAAAGATGACTGTAATTTTTGTAATTTTATATTCTATTATATCGGTCACGGAGGATTCTTTAACAATGATAAAGACTTTTATTTAGCTATTCGTGACACTAATGAAAAAAATCCGTATTCTTCAGGAATACGATTAAAATCGCTTGCGACAACGATCAAAAACAACGCGAGATATATGCGTCGTTATATAATTTTAGATTGCTGCTTTTCAGGGGCCTGTGTATCAGATTTTCAAGCTGGCGCAAGGATATTTGAAGCTTTTAAAGATTCTCCTCACGCAGGCACTACTGTATTATGTTCTTCATCGTCAGGAACAAAGTCAAGTATATTAGAAAATGAAGATTATACAATTTTCTCCAAAGCCTTATATACTGTCCTCCGTCAAGGGAATCCGGAGATAAATGGTGATCTATCTCTTCATACAGTATATAAACTAATGATCGGAATATATGAAACACAATTTAATGATGCTCCTCGCCCCGAAATTCATCCACCAGATCAAAGACAAGGAGATATAGCGTCTATCCCACTCTTTCCCAATTCCGCTCACCGACCAACCCTATACATTGATAATACATATCGCCGTTCGATTCTAACTTCTCCTAAAGTTACTTCACATAGAGGAATTAGAGATGCAATACAAATTTTTTTTGAACATGAAGACAATAACAATAATTTATTTATCCTTTACGGCAAAACGCCGTATTTTAAAAATGCTGTCTTGGTTTTTGAGCAATATCTAAACAGTTTGAAAACTAAGCATTGCGTTGTTTGTGATATGCGATCTATACAATATAAAAATAGAGCTGACACACTTTTTGACATTATCCAACAAATAAGTGATTATTTGGCTATCAAAATAGATAAGCCGATTTTAAAAACTGAATGGGATGATACTTTAAGAGAACTCAGAGAAAAACGAATTAATTTTCAAATAGAAAATATTCCTTTAGAGATGAGGTTTGCAGAGTTTGTTGGATTTATCAAATATGTTTTACCTTCTAGGATAGAAGTAATATTAGATGAACTTGGGTCGGTCATTATTTGTTTTAAACACTTTGAGGAGGTTGGCACATGGAACAAAAAAATGATCCCGAAAATTCATGATTGTTTATTAAAACCTTTGTTAAAAGAGTCAAGAATAAGTATTCTACTAATAATTTCCAAAAGCAATAATAGGCCAGATTTATTTTATGGGCCGGTTGAATCTTCCCAATATGAAGGTATTACGTATTATGAATTGAAGATTAATTAAGGAACAAGCTATGAAAGAAAATGTTTCAAAAGTATATTTCGATTATGAATTATTTATCAACCGGGATGTTGAAAAAGAACTGGCTCACGACCTCTTGACAGGTAAAGAAAGCGAACAACGAGTTCTCGAATTTACAGGTATCGCGGGACAGGGAAAAACCGAGCTTTTGAAGTGGGTTTATACTGAAGCGAAAAAGAAAGGCATTTTTAGCGCATACATTGATTTTGAGTTGTCCGAATATCATCGTCCGGAAATTTACCCTATTTTAGAAGCGATAGCTCATCATCTTTCCCTGAATAGCCATGTTAAAAATTATTTTGCACCTTTCAACCTAGTTTTACCTGACTATATCAACGCATTTAAGAAATATTATCTGGATTTATGGAAAGAACCGAAGGGAGCAGATCGAACACCTGTTAACGAATTGGAGGAGAAACTCATCGCCGGATTTAACGCCGGCGTAAAGCAATTATTGGCGTCTGGAAAACTTGCACTGTGCCTTGACAGTACAGATAAAGCATATTTTATCGCTACACAGCAATTTGAAGAACAAGTTTTGCAGCATTTCACAGATGATCCGAATTTTATCCTTGTCGTTGCTGGTCAGCAAAGAGTAAAATGGTCATTACGTTTGCAAAAGCGGGTCAATCTTCATCAACTCGAACGCTTCGGGTATGAAGATACCCGTTTATTGGTGGACCGTCTTTCCGAAAAGAAAAAATTTGACATTGAGGACCGAGACGAATTATATAAGAAAATATGGGAGTTAACCCTTGGGCATCCTTTTGGCAGCTATAAATTTCTGGATATTATAAGTGAGGGGTTCAGAAACTCGCTTAAAAAGGAAATTGTCCGGACACTCTATCCCAGGTGTATTGACTCACTGATTGAAAATGTTGTCAAAGGCCGAATACTTGCAAATCTCGATCTTGGACCTGTTTATCCACCGGCTGAAAAGATTTTGTTTTACATCGCCCCCCTTCGTCGCATTGAATTCGGTACGCTATGGTTTATGCTCTCAACCTTTTTAGAGAAGTTTAAGGGGAAATCTTTTCTTTTTTTCGAGGAGTTATTAGGGGAATTTCAAAATCAGACATACGTTTTTTCGCCGTGGAGGCTTGGCGAAGGATTTGAGATGGACGAGGTGACGCGAAGCATCCTGCTGTCTGATTTGCGGATCAACCATCCCGAACATTTTCTTGAAATACAGGAAATATTGGCTTGTCAGTACGATATATGGGTATCCCAGACACGGGATGCCAGCCAAGTAAAAAACATTGTTGAAAAACTTTATCATCAAACTTTGCTTTTGAAAGAGATAGAGTCGGATGATATAGATGCACACATTCAAAAAGAACTTGAACATTATCTGGATAGGTATTTTACGACAGAGTTCTTACAATCCGAAGTTCAGATGCATGAGCAGCTTGGTCGTTTGAGCAAAGCTCTTAAAGGCGATAAAGAGTTATCCGAAATGATAGATGTTTCAGGGTTATCGGATATCATTGGGAACCGTATGAAAGAAATTCAGAATCGGAAGAGACGCAATGTATGATTTAATTGAAATTATTTTTTACAGGGTATGCGTATGCCGAACATTTCAGTTGAGCGGATTACAGGCAATCCTGAGTGAATTCCCTATAAATCCTCCGATTGAAGACTCAGCCCTTGTCTTTATACTTGGAGACTTAGCCCGTGCAAACTGTATCACGATTGAAAGCCAATATTGCATCGTAAGGCCTGAAAAGGCATCTGAATTGATATCAAAATTGACAGAACCTTCATTCTGTGAATTGAATGATGTATGGCGTAAATGGTATAAGTCCCTATATGAACAAAAGTTCAGAGTTTATGACCTTGCCAATTATCTATACCATGAAATATCCTATGTTATGGAATGCACAAACGAGAAGATCAATATATATGATTATCTTAAGTCAGAGACAGAAGAATGTTTGTGGAAATATTACCATTCAAATCTTAAAGAACCAGATGCTCCGCCAATTTTATCAGATCTGAATATCCGACAAGCTCTGAGGATGCTCGGCCATCGCCTTTCCGACCCAAAACGTAAAGAAGCTGTCCATTACATTAAGAATCTCAGAGAATTAATGACCAGTTTGAAGTTATTTGAAGGGATATTGTCAGAATCGGAATGTGAAATGTATATTGATTATTTGAAATCTCTGGAGCCTTGGAAGGAGAATAAATAATGCAGCAAGTGCAATCAGACCTATTTGTTGCTCGTAAGAATGAGTTAAATCTGTTCAAAGATTTTATCAAGCCGGAATCTTCAAAGCGTATATTGATCATTCATACAGAAGGTGTTGGCGGAATCGGCAAAACCCGGCTTTTGTTGCGTATGCAGGACCAATGTAAACGATTTCAGCATGTTGTATGTCCTGACCATCCCGAAGAAATAATTGATTTTTATCACACAGTGAGTCGTTCCAAGGCGGGCATAATGCAGCAAATTGTCGAAAGTCTTGATTCAGATGATTTTTCCAGTTTTCGAAAGCTCTTAAAAAGATATCATGACATTCAAAAGCATGGTAAAAAAGAGGTGCTGCTTGCCGAACTGGAAGAGAGGTTTTCAGAGGATTATGCGAGGTTTTCTGAAAGAAAAGAGGCAGAGGGAAAGGTTATTCTCCTTTTCTTTGATACATACGAAGCGATTCAGGGCGCTGCCATTGAAGTTGATGGCAAACCTGAGGTCGGACCAACAGATTTTTCACACTGGCTGGAAGCATCTTTATTTCCTGCCTTGAACAGAAATACCCGTCTTGTCATTGCCGGACGTTATGCATTAAGAAATATTGGTCAGGATGTGGAACTAATAAACCTATCTCCTTTTACGCCTTCTGAAGCGGAAGCATTCTGGACAGAGTATCTTCAACGACACCCTGAAAACAGGCTTAAAGACGTAATCGAATCAGGTGATCTGAAAAAACGCTTACATCACCTTGCCGGCGGCCGTCCGGTTTTACTCGCTTTGTTACTCGACTGGATCAATTATGAACGCAACCCGCTTTCTCCCAAAGAATTGCTGGATGACATTGAAAAGAAGACTGGACCGATTACCTCATCCGCTACAAATGAACAAAAACAAATTTTTGAAAAAACTCTGATAGAGCGCATCGCTTCGCTTATCGAACCGGAAGATACGGCTGTAATATATATGGCTTTTGTCCATCGCCGGATGACACCTAAAATATTCTGCCACTTGGCAGGTATTGATACCGACCAAAGTTCTCAAGTTCTTCTTGAAACCCTGAAACCTCTCTCTTTTATCAAATATAAAAAAGATGATGTTGTATTACTGCATGACGAAATGCGGGACCTTGTCAATTGCCATTGGTGGGATGAGCAGGATAAGGATAAAGAAAACCGCAGAAAAATTGCGGAAAAATTGGTCAAACATTACGATGATATGCTTGCAAATTCCGAGCTATCTTCGTTAGATCGAGAGATACTTTCGGCTGACAGGCTTTATTACGCATTGTTTGCAGATATTGATAAAGGAGTGAAGCAATTCCTGAAAGAATTTGATTACAGCTTGGAGCACTTCAGACTTGATTTTTGCGATCTTCTTTTGCGGGAAATTTCAAATGACCAATTTTATGGTGTTCTTGCTCCTAAAGCAATAATAAAAGTCGAACTACGTCGCATTCGGTGGTATAATGAGCAGTATCGGTCGCAGGAAGCCCTGAATGTCATTGAAAAGCTATGTGATGAGGTTGGAAAATACGAAGAACTTCTTCCTGAATTCATTTATGAGTGCGGCATTGCGTATACTTGGCAGAACAAGTTCAGAAAAGCTGAAAGAGATTTTAAAGATGCGGAAAGAAAATTCCGCACATTAAAAGATTATTACAGTTCAGCATGGGCGCTCAACTGGTTGGGTTATGCCCAGTTACGCAACGGCGAATTTGAGATCGCTGAAAAGACACTTTTGTACAGTATTAGCGAGTTCCTCAAGTTATCTGAGCAAAATCGGAAACCCCTTATTTATGTAGGAATTTCAAACGCATACAGCAATCTTAATGTGGTCTTTCGCCATCTGGGACGTTTTTATGAAGCAATCAACTGTGGTGAAATCGCGGTTGCCATTGCCGAAGAAAAAGGGAATCTGCGGGAACTCATCCGCTACCTTCATGCACTGGCTGAGACCTGCAAAACAGCGAACAAAACCTTTGATGCCTTAAAAACATATAACAAGGCTCGTAAGCTTTTCAAGTCCGTATCTGACCCTCTGTTGAAAGCCCGTGTTTTAACTGGAATGGGATTACTTTCATACCACCATAATGAGTATATCTACATGCTGGAATACTACGATCGGGGAGAAGAACAGAGGGAAATATTCCGTAAATACCGGGAAATTTACCCTCCGGATATGACCAAACTCAATAAAGCCAAAGATATCCTGGAATCTTTCCACCCTACCAGAGAACTTGCAGATATTTATTTTCATCTTGGGGAGTCCTATGCTGTGAACAATGATTGGGAAAAAGCCATGAAATACTATCAGCAGAGTGAAAAAACGGCAAAAAATGTCGGTAATGCCTATCGAGAAATGGGTGCTCTGGTTGCACAAATGATTGCCTGTTATTATGCTGGCGAAAAGGGACTTGAAAAAGAAGGAAGAGAACCCTTTGAGAAAGAGATACGAAGATGCATTATACATATTAGCGAGATACCGCATAATTACCGCAACCTGTCAGGGAAAATGAGAATTGTATTAGGCGATTTTGCATGTGAAAAATATCTTTTTTTAGAATCTCACGATAAACTGAAAGAAGCGGTGAGTCACTACATCTTGGCATGTGATAATATGTACATGTTTAATGCGGAAAGATTTTATGCCACCATGCGGATTTTATTAAAGCGGTTGAATAAAATATTTTCCGATCAATCTCCATCCCCGGAGACGATTAAGGTGATTGAATCTCTTCGAGATATCTGGTATTATGACCTGGGGGACAAAGAAGTCTGTCAGAAATACCGGGAAGAATTCGATGATGTTCTGGATTGTATCCTGATTAGAATTCGGGCAATTGAAATTGATAAAGATGGGCACGAAAAGCGCATCAAAGGTATAAATGAGAAAGTAGAAAATTGTATTCGTCAGGGGAAGGATAATATCGGGTTCGCTCCGTTCTATGGGGAAATGTATGTTCTGTTGCAGGATGCATTTGGTTCACCTGACGAAAAAGCAGAAGCGTATCATACCTTGGCTCGCGCCTATCGTTTGACGGATAATTATTTTGAAGCTCTGAAAAACTATGAAAAAGCTTTGAATATTTCCGAAAACTCGAAGAATGAACTTTTAAGGGTGCGTATATTGAGCGGTTACGCTATGAATTTATACCGGCGCAGAGAATATGGAAGGACCATTGAACAATACCGCAGGGATGAAATCAAGGAGAACGTGACTCAATTTTTAAAAGATAATAAGGACGAAATCGAAGAGGCCCGAAAATATTTTGAATCAGCCGATGAGATTATTCAGAATATTGATGGGTCTTATGCATCGCAAATTGACACTGTTGATTGGGTGCGGTCAGGATTAGAATTTCATCGGGGTGAATTTTTACTGCTTATTGGAGAAGAAATAGAAAATCTCGATATTGAGAAACATTTTCGTACATCAATAGAAAAGGCTAAAAAAGCAAATCGGATGTGGCTGGAAGCGGAGGCGATTCAAAATCTCGTGACCTATTATTATTTCTCTGGACAATGGGAGAAAAAAAAAGAAGACATAAATAAATTGTACATGGGATTGACAAAACTCAATGAAAGTCGATATTTTCCCGTTTTACTGGCCCGCTTTTCGATAACCGCTGGGGATGTGGTATATGATAAGCTGCTTAAACTGTTTGAAGAGGTGAGAAACGATAATATTACCGATGAAATTAAAGAAAAAGCTATAAACTTTATGGACAAAGCATTCGTATCTTACATTCTTGCAACACGTTACCAGGCAGAATATTCGGATAAACATTTCCAGGAAGCATTGCGAATCCTGTTGAAGCGTATTGCTCAACTTCCAAAAGAAGCTGTAAGAATTTTATCTGATGAGCTTTACCATACCCGCTTCTTACATCTGAAAAGACCCGTCGGCCCTATCGCTGACAGGGCTTATCAACTGGTCGAACAATTTATCAAAATTCGCAGCGAGGTACTATGAACAAACGGAGAAATTCTCATTCAGAATTATTATTAGACTTCTATCACGCGCCAGAGCACCAACCCTGCGAAGTGAAGCTGCGGAAAAGAGAAAATAAATACAAAGTGCTTGTTCTGCATGATAGTAAAAAGAAGACAAAAGCTTTTGCGTTAAGCAGTAGCTAATGAACAAAAGTGATTTAAGGGTCAGGTGAAATATGTCACATCGAGTTTTAGGAGAAATATTTGTAGGTCGGGAAAAAGAGTTAGCCAGATTTAAAGAACTTCTTTTGCCGTCTTGTAGGACTCATATTTTAAGCGTCCATACGAACGGGGAAGGTGGCATTGGCAAAACTCAGCTTCTTTTGCAAATGCAAAAGATTTGTAAAGAACGACCGGATGATGTCCTATATACAAAAAAGTTAATCGACTTTTATCATACCGAAGCACGGATCAAGATTGGTGTCATACATATGATAACTGAAGAGATCGGTGAAGATAATTTTCCGGGATTTAAAGAAAAACTGAATGATTATAATGAAACTGATGATCGGGACCGAAGAAGAACTTTGGCTATAGAATTGGAAAATGCTTTTATCAAGGAGTATGCAGACTTTTCTAAAAAAAATAATAAAATTATTATATTATTCTTTGATACATACGAAGTTATTCAAGGAAACGAATGTTCGAGGTGGTTGGAAACATATCTGTTTCGGAACTTAAGCGGAAACACGCGCATAATTGTGGCGGGACGTCGTCCATTAGGTATGGTTCCGGCGGAGCCGATGGAGATCAAACCCTTTGACGTCAGCGATACGATAAATTACTGGAAGGAGTGTTTTAATGTTAATACTGAGAGTGATTTGGAAAATCAAATCGGATCGCGTGAGGTCATCGAAAAAATTCACGGATTGGCAAAAGGTCACCCTGTTTTGTTAGCTCTGTTTGCAGATTGGCTTCAGTATGAAGATAATCCGCTTCTTCCCACTGAAATGATAGATACTATAAGAGTAAGAATCGAAAAGGAACCGGGAAAGAGCGAAGAAGAGTTGTTTGAAGCATCCCTTGTTGAACGGATCGGATCATTGAAAAATCCTGAAGATAGGGTTATAACTTACTTGGCGTTTGCATACCGTCGGATGACGCTTGAAATGTTCAGTTTCATAGCGGACGTTTCTCTTGAACATAGCAAATCTCTCCTTCTGGAAAAGCTAAAGCCGCTATCGTTCATTAAATACAAGGAAGACCAACAGACTGTTTTATTACACGATGAAATGCGTGATCTGGTTGTCCGGCACTGGTGGGAAAAGCAGGATGCGGCGCGACACATTCGGAAAGATATCGCAGTGAAATTGGTTGAATATTATGATAAACTGCTCGAAAAAGCTGATCCTTCAGAAATGGAAGAGGCGATTCTTTATGCTGAAAGATTATACTACCAGCTTTATGCGGATATTAATACAGGATTCAAATCTTTTATTTTAAAATTTGATAGGTACTTTCAAGAATACCGAATTCACTTTTGTGATCTGCTTGGCGGGGAAATTGTTGAGGATTTGTTTTTTAAGGAACTTCCACTTGAAAAACAGTTGGATCTAATTATTCGTCGCATTCGGTGGCGTAATGAGCAATACAGATCTTCAGAAGCCTTGGCTTTCTTTCAAAACATGGATACGGAATCTGATATAAAATATCTGAAAAGAGACAGAGATATCCTCACTAAATTTTTTCAAAAAATAGATACCGCGGAGTCTGAGGGAAAGACGATACAGCAAGAAGACAAGCTACTTTCAGCACACTTCAATCATGAACGAGGTGTTGCTTACTTTTGGTTAAATAAATTTGATGAAGCTATCCGTGATTTTTCAAAAGCGGAAAAGGCGTTTCGCAAAACAGGAGACCGATATCGTCTGGCATGGGAGCTGAACTGGTTGGGATATACCAAATATCGGAACAGTGATTTCAAGGAAGCTCAGAAAGTTTTGGACAAAAGCATAAAAGAGTTTCTTAAGGCCCGCCAGGATATTCCGGAAGATGCACATACGGGAATTTCTAATGCTTACAGCAACCTGAATCCTGTACTCCGGCTACAGGGGCGGTTTTACGAAGCTGCAATTTATGGCGAAATCGCAGCAGCCATAGCTGAAAAAAAGCAAAATGATCGGGAATGGGCTCGCTTTCTAAACGCATTAGGAGACACTTACAAGCTTGCCAATAAAACCTTTGAGGCATCAAAAGCATTTGAAAAAGCCCTTGGAATCCTGGAATCAACTCCGGATCCGTTACTCAGGGCCCGAGTCCTCACGGGGATGGCATTACTCTCATACAGGCATTCTGACCACATTTATATTTTAGAATATTACCAACGAGAAAAGGATCGTGAGGAGGCACTCGCCAGATTTCGTGAAGCTTATCCATCAGCTAAAGAACAATTTGAGGAAGCCAGAGATACACTTGAGGAAGCCAAAAATATATTGGAGAATACTATCAGTCAGTCAACTACAGAATTGGCTGATGTTTATTTCTATCTTGGAGAATATCATACAATTACAAATGAACGGGAGAAGGCGCTTGAATTCTTTATAAAAAGTGAAAAGATTGCAAAAAAAGTTAGTAATGAATACCGTAAGATTGATGCGATAGTCGGACAGATAATTGTTTATTATCTTGAAGGAAAGAAGGTGGAGGATAAGGAAATTCAGGACTGTGCAGAACGTGCTAAAGAATCTGTCTATGTTTATAATAATCTGTCCGGAAAGATGGAAATCATATTTGGCAACTTTGCCTACGAGCGGTATCTGGAGGAGAAAGATAATGAGGACTTAAGAGAAGCTGTCAGAAGATATGTGGTTGCCTGTGATTATATGTACGCATTCAGCCGGGTCAGTCGAGACCGATTTTACGCTACATTCCGAATTCTTTTAAAGAGAATGGGGGATCTGCCAGTTGAGTTATTACCTTCTGCCGAGACCATCGAATCTCTCGGAGATATCTGGGATTACGACGAATATGAAAGAAATGTGTGCCAGTTATACAGCGATAAGTTTGATGAAATTATCGATTTTACGCTAAAAAGATATCAGTTTCACAGAGATACAGCAGAGATTGAAGCGTATGTCGAGGATCGTAAAGAGAGAATCCGACGGTGCATTAATTACGGCAAAGAAGAATTGCGTTTTGCCCCCATTTATGCTGAAATGCTGTTTCAGTCACAGAGGACTTCCGAATTACCCATTGATCTGGCGGAAGCCTATTTCTATTTAGCAAAAGCATACGATGTAAACGACAATATTTTTGAAGCCCGTAAGAATATTGTATTGGCTTTTGAGCGTGTTAAAGAAACAGATGACGATTATTTACAGGCAAGGATACTTATCAGATTAGGAAAGATTCTTTATCGTCGTGAAGAATACGCCAAATCACTTGAACATCACAGAAAAGAGAATTTCGGAGATAAAATAAATAAGCAGGATACTGACAAAGCATTTGAGTATTTTAAGGAAGCTGAAAGAATTCTTGATCAACTTGGATCAGATGCCAAGAACGAGGCGGAACTTAAATCAGTTGCTTATGTTCAAGCTCATCTGGAGTTTCGTTTGGCTGAATGTCTGTCCGTAACAGGAGGAGATGGCAAAGAGATTGAAAAACGCTTTCATCGTGCTATAGAAAAAGCAGAGTTTTCAGATAATGTCTGGCGTCAGGGAGATGCAATACAAAGCCTGATAACCTATTACTATTTTTCTGATCAATGGGATAATAGAAAACCGGAAATCGAGGAACTCCGCAAAAAGTTTACGGCATTAAATGATAAGCAATATTATTATCCTGCTTTAAAAGGGCGTTTGGCAATCACTGACGGAAATGTAAAATATGATCAGATTTCTTCGCGACCCGGTGATGAATTCCTTATTGAGGAAGCCTTCAATCACTACATTGTAGCTACCCGTTATAAAGCCGAATATTCGGATAAGCATTTTTACGAAGCTGTCGGTACTCTGTTAGATCGCGTTGCCGGACTCCCAAAAGAATCAGTTAAAATTTTATACAAGAAAGTATATCCACGCCTGCATCACAAACGACCGACAGGAGCTATTGCTCATGATGCTTACAAGTTAATTGAGCAGTGTATCTATATTCACAGCGAGGTTTTATGAAAAATCAGAATGCATCTCCTTCAAAACTGGTGTTAAATTTTTACAACAGAGCAACCGAAAGGCTGCCAAGAGTTGAACTTCAGAAGAAAAAAGGCCCCTGTAAAGTAATTGTTCTGCGGGGGAATATGAATAAAATAAAAGTCTTTGCCCTTTCCAGCAGCGGTTAAAGAGGTGTCTATGTTTTTTCCATCTATCCCCTTTTCCTATGCTGTCGAAATCACCTTTGCCTGTAACAACGCGTGCTCCGGGTGCGCCAATGCGTGGACTTCCCATCATGAGCAGTCTTTGCAAAATTGGAAAGATCTGCTTGATCGAATCGCGCCGGTTGAAAATCGCCGCAAATATGCCGAATTAATCCGCATCACCGGCGGCGAACCCACTCTGCACAAAGCGTTCCGCCAGATCATCGAATATCTCGACACCTTCGGAATCCCCCACGCCATTTTTTCATGCGGCCGTTGGGAACATCCTGATGAAATTATTAATATCTATCAGGAATGTGAAAATTTTATCGGCATGTTAATCAGTCTGCACGGCAGTACGAAATTCGCCCATAATGCTTTTGTCCAAAGCGCCGACCGGGCGTTTGATGAGACCTGTGAAAACATTCGTCGCGCTTCCTCGTCAGGCATTGATGTGTTTACGAATACAGTTCTCACCAAATTCAGTTGCGAACAGATTGAGGAGATCATCGGACTCTCGCGGGAGTTGGGGGCAGGATATGCCGTATTCAACCGTTTTCTGGGCAGTCCTCATCCGCTTGATCCCGCAGAGAATCAACTCCGGGAGGCGATTCTTTTAATCGAAAAGCTCCGAAACAAAGGCGTTCCCTGCCGAATCGGCAATTGCGTACCGAAATGTTTTGCGGAAAATTCCTCAGAAGGGGCAAACGGGGGAATCGAGCATTGCGCTGTTTCACCAAAAGGATGGGTCAGGCCCAACAATCTCACCGATTACGTTTTTGGGAATATTTTTGAGCAATCCGTTGAGGAAATATGGGGATCGGAACGGGCGCAATGGTATCGCAGTCAGATTCCCCAAGCATGTTTTGAATGTGCGGAGCTTTCCCGTTGCCGCGGCGGTGAAAAGTCGGTGACAATCAAACACGGCTTTGGAAAAGATCATCTGATGAAAACGCCAATCAGAGAAGCATCCCCGGAGACCGTCATTCTTGATCCTGAATTGAAACCGATTCCCTATTTTAATGTCAGAGAAGAACATTTCGGATATTTAGTTGTCCGCTACAATTGGTCTGTACCGGTATCACACAGCGCGAAAGCAATTCTGGATGCGATTAACGGAGAAAATTCGCTCGCCGACTTGCAGAGAGAATTCGGAGAAGAAGCCTTGAATTTTGTAGGGCACCTCTATCGGGAGAAGTGTATCGGGTTTGAGTAGGAGAGACCCTTTATCCTTGACATGCAATCACTTATACTGATATTCTCAAATCATGGAACAGGGAATTTTCAAGAAAACCAAATATGCACAGGTGACTAACCATGCCGCAAATGATTTCTGTTGTGGGTAAATCCGGATCGGGCAAGACGACGCTCATTGAAAAACTGATTCCCGAATTAAAGAGGCGGGGATACAGGGTCGGTGTCGCAAAACACGCGTTTCATCAGTTTGATATGGATAAGAAGGGTAAGGACAGTTGGCGGCATAAGGCGGCCGGCGCGGATACGGTCATTGTCGCTTCCTCGGGCAGCATCGGGATGGTAAAAAACCATGACTCCGAAAGCCTGGACAGCCTTCAAATCTATTTTCAGGATATGGATATTATCATCACCGAGGGGTATAAGCGGGAGAACAAACCGAAAATCGAGGTCTTTCGTTCAGCGGCCCACAAAGAGCCCCTCTGCCAAAACAACCATGATCTCATTGCCCTTGTCACGGATACGGATATTGACCTGAATGTTCCCCGGTTCGGTCTGGAAGAGATTGAAAGGGTGGCAGACCTGATAGAAAATTTTGTCTCGGGGAACCGGGTTTTCTGAAAATCCGGTTTCTGACTATCTGACCCTGAATTTCGCAACCATCTCCTGGAGCTGAACCGCGATGCTGGAGACTTCCTCAGCAGAGGTGTTGACTTGGCGGGAACTGGTGTTTGATTCGCCGGCAGCCTGACTGATATCCTGAATATTGGATGCCGCGTCATGGGCAGCTTTGGCAGCTTCGCCGGCGTTTGCGGACATGTCATTGGCCCCCCTGGCGATCTCCGCAATCGCGGAGGCGATATTTCCGGCACCGATGCTGGCCCTCCGGACATTGGAGGTGATATTGTTTGCCGTGTTCATCTGCTGGTCCACCGAATCGGTGATGACAACAACGGAGAGGTTGATGTTATTGATAATGCCGGATATCTTGTTGATAATCTTGACTGCCTCCTCGGTATTCAGTTGTACGCCCTCAATCCGCGTGGCAATATTCTCAGCCGCCTTTGCGCTCTGGCTGGCCAGTTCCTTGATCTCATTCGCAACCACGGCAAAGCCCTTGCCGGCGTCGCCCGCGGAAGCCGCTTCGATGGTGGCGTTCAGTGCCAGAAGATTTGTCTGCTCGGCGATTCTTGTGATGACCTTTGTCACCTCGCCGATCTCCTCCGCAGCCTCAACCAGGCTGTTCATGGCCTCGGTCGCGGTGCCTGCCATATCCATGGCCTCGGTTGAGACGCCGGCCCCGTCCTGGGCATTCTGAGCAATATGAGCGATCGCCTCGGACATCTCTCCTATGGCCGAAACCATGTCGTTCATATTCTCAGACACCTCCTCCGCGGTGGAAGATATCGCCTGGATATTCACGCTCATCTCTTCCGCAGCCGAGGCGATGGTGTTGATGTTCATTGACATTTCCTCGGTGGCGCTTGAAACGCTGGTTGAAATCTCGGACATCCGGTCAGCGCCCGCGGACATCTGACCGGCAAGCTCCAGGGAACTATAGGAGGATGCGGTCAGCTTCTCAGCATTTCTGGCAATCTCCTTTATCATGCTCTGGATTTTGTCAATGAACATATTGAACCATTTCGCCAGCTCACCCATCTCATCCCGGCGTTCGAGCTCAAGCCGCTTACTGAGATCGCCTTCTCCCTCAGCCAGACCGATGACCATCGCCGTCAGCTTTCCGATGGGCCGTCTGATGGTGGTGAGAATGATCACCCCGCCGATGATCAGAACAACGAGAATAATAAGGACAATTATCGAAGCGGATATGAAATTTTTCTCCTTGATTTCACCAAGAGATAAATGTATCCAGGAAGATAACTTCCTCTCTTTCATAATCATCTCTTTTCTCACCTCGTCGAGTTGTGAGACAAGTTTGGTATTTTCCTGCCATATCTTGTGTATCCTGGTGATCAGTTCTCCGATTTTAACAAGATTTTTTTCCGCATACGCTGAAAAACTCTCAAACAACTCCTCTTTGCTGTTCTTTGCCAGTGCCAGAATATTTTTTTTTTCCTTATTCAGCAATTCCAAGTCTTTGTGATAGGTTTTCATAAACAGCTTCTCACTGCCGTCCAACAACAGGTCCTTATTAACCGCCAGAGCGAGCCCGTTGAGTGCGCTGAGGATGTTTTTGTTCGTTATCGCAAATGAACTGTATATGGGATCAACCTCTTCCCCGTTAATGTAAGTGGTAAAGATGATGCCGTCAATTTCATGAGCCAGTCGGTTCGACTGGGTATGGAAATCATCAAACAACTGATCCCACCTGGCTTTTGACGAAAGGATTTCATTATTGTTATCGATCAGCAGGGTGAAATTGTCTTTGTAATCCGCAAGCAGTTTTGAAAGCACTTTGAGATCGTTTTTCTTTCCACTCGCATTCTTTACAATGCTTTGCAGCAGTGCGGCATTTTTTTCAATATTTGAAAGCACAGTGTTTGCGGTTTCGGATTTCAGTGTTTTCGCATAGTCTTTTTCAAGAATGATCGTGTTCAGCAAATCGGATTCAAACTCCCTGATATTGTAATTAAACTCCTGATATTTGTATGTTTCACTAATATAGAAATGGGTTAATCCGAACGAGCTGAAATATAATATCAGGTTTATCAGAACGAACAGCATAATTTTCGTTGTTATTTTCATGATAGTTTCCCTTTCTGATTATAACGCCTTCTGGGGAGCTTGCTCCGACAAGGGGTTTCAGCGGCCCGAACCCTGTCATTCCGGGCATAAACTTGTTTTTTAATCCTGTCCCTGTCGTTTTTTAGTCCTGTCGTTTTTTAATCCTGTCCCTGACGTTT
The DNA here is from genome assembly GCA_030378035.1 of Desulfobacterales bacterium HSG2. Taxonomy (GTDB): domain Bacteria; phylum Desulfobacterota; class Desulfobacteria; order Desulfobacterales; family 4be13; genus JAUCGI01. Next base: position 28,832 of record JAUCGI010000005.1, on the reverse strand, counting down.
TTTAATCCTTTTTCTGATTATAACGGATTTAGGGGAGCCTTAAACTTGAACGTGGACGTGAACGTGAGCGTGAATTTGAACTTGAACTCAGACGTGATCATAAATGAATGTTCACGTCGGGATTCACGTTCAAGTTCAAGTTCAAGTTTACTGGCACGTTCACAGGGTTCCCTAAATCCGTTATAATCAGTCCTTTTTTTTTATCAGGGAAGGGATGATAAGAATCGGCAGGATTCTTATCATCCCTGACAAAAGATGTCAGGGACAGGTTTCTTACCCGGAATCCCCAAAAGGTGTTATAATCAGCCCTTTTCTACACCTCTTCTCTCTTCCGCTTATTTGCGAGGGAAGTTTCCTGAAGAAATCTGATTTCTGTCCCTGACACAGATTAGCGGGAGGATTGTTGTTTGACAAGCTTTTCCAGATCTTCAATGCTCCTGCTTTTGTCATAGATACCGGCCCCGACCTGATAAGATGAATCAGGAACCTGAAACAGCAGACTTATCTTTCTGGAACTGCCTTTCCCGTCCACTTTCGGCCACCAGTATTCCACCCATCCTCCTCCGGGTTTTTGGGAAGCGTCACAGAGTTGTGCGAAAAAGTAGTTCCCTCTGACATCTTTCAAACCCATTAAATTTCTTCCAATCAGTTTGGCCTTTATGGGGTGGGCAACAATGATGCCTTTTTCACAGTTAAAGACAAAAACATAGGTGTCTTTGAAAACCCAGGGTCCGTTTCTGTCATTAAATGCTTTCAAGCCGGGGTCGCCGGCCTGGGATAAAAATAACGCTGCCTCGTGAACCTTTTTCATGATATCTTCCGGCGTTGCCTTGTCTTCAGCCAAGCTGTTATTTGAGACACCGATGAAGAAAACTAAAACCACCAATTTTATAAATCTCATTTTTGCCTCCTTTCGTTCTTCTTTTTTTCTGATTGTAACGGATTTAGGGAGGCCCTGAACTTGCACTTGCACTTAAACTTGCACTCAAACCCGCACCCGCCCTTAAACCCGCACCGCGTTCTCAGACTCCAGCCTGAGCGTGATCCGTCAGTAGAGTGTCCGAGGTCTGAGTGCAAGTGGCAAGTGCAAGTGCAAGTAGCCTCTCCTAAATCCGTTATAATCAGCTTTTTTTATTGCATAGAAAATTATAAAATTGCCGACCAAATAAATTTTGACGAGTCCCGGATTTTGCAACTCCTTTTCAGGCAAGGGGTTCCAAAAATTTTCTGATTATAACGCCTTTTGGGACTTGCATTTTCAACGGCCCCGAACCCTGTCATTCCGGGCAAAAATGATAAGAATCGGCAGAATTCTTATCGTTTCTGACCCGGAATCCACCTTGTATAATCAGAAAATTTTCACCCGTCAGAATTTATTTGGTCATGCGCCACAAGGATTTACAGTCCGCGGTTCCGTGCGGGACAAATCCCTTTCTACTAAGAAAACAATTTATATGCCCCGCGGTTTTCTTTCAGGAAAGAACTGACCTGAAAGTCAGAGGGGAGCTTATGTGAAATCCTTGTAGTTTTTTGTGGCATCCTTCATAAAAGCCGAAAGTAGCTTACACTTTTTCCAGTCGGCATTTCACATCCCACACAAAGGCACAAAGGGCACAGAGAATAAAAGAACTCACCCTGACACCCGAAAGTGCAAACCGACAAATGAAGGATGCCGTTTTTGTTCTTAGTTTGACACTCCAAAAAAACATTATCTTAGAAGGTATTCTTCAGAAAAGCCGAATGTTCAGGAAATCCCTTCTTATGTGAAATCCTTGTAGTACACCACTTTGTAAGTTCGTCACCCCCTGATGAACGGTCAAATGCTGTAATATCAGGCTTTCCAATACCCGCGTCAGGGGGTACGGATTTACGAAGTGATGTAGTAGTTCTTAAAAGGTATTCAGGAAATCCCTTTCTTATGTGAAATCCTTGTAGTTTTCTTAGTTTGACACCCCTCTCCAAAAACATTATATTAAATAAGGTATCTTTCAGAAAAACCGGAAAGTAGGTTCAGGAAATCCTTTCTCATGTAGTTTTTGAAGGGAATTCATTCAAAAATCAGAGTTCATCTACAGATTTGCGCTAATGATATCAATGTCACAAAAAACTGAGTTCAAACTTCCGAAGTTTTCAAAACCTCGGAAAACTTAAAAGTATAAGGAGGTGATGTGATGAAAGAACTACTTTTTTTTCTGCTGATTGTCGGCGTCTGGTTTCTTTTACAGGCATATATTCTGCCGAAACTCGGTATCTCCACCTGAATGAGGGATGCCTGTCAGGTGACAGACTATAAAAAAAATTCGGAGCCAGAAAAAAGATCAGTAAACTCTGGGGTTAAGGGTTAATGGTTGAGGGTTAAGGTTAAAGGTTAATCTCCTGCATACGACCTTAACCTTAACCCTTAACCCCTTAACCCTTAACTCCTTAACCTGCTTATCCGTTCATTGACCTCCCTGGAAGCCGCGCTGATTTCTTGCAGAATGTCTGACGCATCTTCCTTGTCAATCTGCCTTTCTTCGATCAGATTGACAATTCTGGAAAGATCGGTGATGTATCCTTGGAACCGGTCAAGGAGGATATTATAAATGCTGTCTGACAGGGCATCTGTCAGTTTGAAGCCATACTGGAACTTTATATTTTCCCTGTAGTCCTTAAAATGGAAAATAACGGATCGCTCGGTCTCCTGCTTCATACGCAGCACCCCGTTTTTCAATGCCCGAAGTTCGGTTTCCCTGCTGTTTCGGATCGGCCTTTTCAGAACTTTTTTAATGAGCCTGATAAACGAATACGCGCCGAAACGCATGACAGCCTCGGTTTTTATTTTTGCGGTGCAGCGCATGGACGCGGTAAGAGGCGGAAGGCTTAATCTCCCTGTCCGCTTTATCAGATTCATATCCGGAATACTGATCCCGCTCTGATTCCTCTGAACCGGCGGGATTCCGAAATGTTCCATGGTCTTATTGTACGCGGCGAGCGCATCCCCTGCCATGACGTCATAAGGCCCTGTCACAGATTCAAGATGCTCCCTGATCTTTTTTTCCATCCCCCTGACAAAGCGGATGATCTCGGGATTTGTGGTTTCAGCCATGAACTTCTCCACCGCGTGCTTGAACTCCTGGAATATCAGATACAGGGTATTGGCAAAATTTGAAGCCTCAAGGTTCTCTTCATATTTATAATAAGGTACGTCGTAGTCTCTGATAAATTTGAGAACATTCCCTAATATCTTACCCGACCGGTTATCAAAAAAGCGGTCAATATCCGTTCTGAGCATCCCCTTCACTTTTTTAACCGTCCCGTCAAGGGTCGTTTCCGTCATGCCCCTGATCTGATCCATTTTTTTCTGGTGAATCCTGAGTTTTCTTACAATTTCATCAGCCCCGTCCGCATCTCTGGAAAGCACATCGGTATTGACGTTAATCCAATGGTCCATCCCTGATGAAATAACATTGAGCCGCTCAATATGGTTTTTAAAAAGCAGGGCATAGCGCTCCTCTGCAAGCTTATGATGAAACGCGGACTCAAAACGCTCTGTTTCCCGGTCTGAAAAATCTGAAAACGCTTTATCCTTTTTCCACTGTGCAAACTTCATGCGGTCTTTCTCTGACAGGGAAAAACCATGGCTTTTCCGACTTTTCTGAGATTTGAACAGATTGAAAAGCGCGGACAAGGTATAAATCTCGGGGTTCGGCTTTATCAGGGAAATCTCCGCTTTTATCTTTTCAATCAGCGCGTTGAGATCATCCGTGTTTTCGTGTTCGTTGAAATCGAAATTGATGATGAACAGGATATTATCCATGATTCCCATTTTTTTTATGATCGACAGGAATTTGATATCCGCCTGGCGTATCCCTGTTCTGCTGCTCACCACATAAATAATGAAATGCGCGGAAAGCAGATATTCCTGAATCATGGCAAGATGAAGGGGATTGGGAGAATCGCTTCCCTGGCAATCCGCAATTTCCACACTCCCCTCAATCCATCCGGAATCGATTTCCAACTGTATATCCTTGAGATAGACGGCTAAGGCATCATCCCCGACAAACGCCCTGTGCGCCGGAAATCGCTCCCCTTCATATCGGACAACAGAAACCGGCTTTTTCTGAATGTTGTCAAAAAGGGTCTCTTCCGGGGAAAGGTTCTCTTTTACCCTGTCATATCCTTCCAAATAGGATGCCAGAAGCACACTGTTCACGCTGCGGGAACCGTTGCTGATCAGCAGTTCCGTATCCAGATCGCCAATCGCCTGCCGGAGTTCCGTCCGCTCTTCCTCCCGTCTGATGTCAAATCCGTTATTTCTCGACCGCCAGTCCAGGGAAGGGAACAGGACCATGGCATGCTCCATATCCGAATTCACTTCATCATAAGATTTGAACCAGAGTTCCGCTCTGAGGGCCTCTCCTTTGCGTATTTTTGTAACAATGGAGGTCACGACCCCCGCGCCCCGTTTTAAATAATCCCCTTTGAAAAGTGAGTTTACATAAGTGCTTTTCCCGGATTTTATGGAACCGACAACTGCAACACGGATGATATCTTCCGATATCTGTTTGCGGATATCCGCGCATGTTTTTTCCCAGTCGCCAAAGGAACCGTCCTGCATCCCCGGTACTGACTTTGCGTTTGAAAGCAAAGCGGATAAATCCTGGCTGATCTGCAACAGTTCGTTTTTGAAAGTATTGTTTGCTACCATAAAAAGTGTTAAGGGTTAAGGGTTAAGTTGTCGGTTGTCGGTCGGTTGTCGGTTGTCGGTTGTCGGTTGTCCGTTGTTGTCCGTTATTTGAGTGACAACTGACAACTGACAACTGACAACTAACCGACAAATCAGGCATGACCTGCCGTATCCGAGAGAAGCGCCGGTTCTATTCCCATATTTCTCAGGGCTTCCTCCCATCGGGCTTCAACCGGAGTATTGAAAAGAACATTTTCAGAGGCCGGGGATGTCAGCCAGGCATTTTGCCTGATCTCTGATTCCAATTGTGCCGGCCCCCATCCCGCACACCCCAAGGCGATCATTAGGGATTTCGGACCTTCGCCCATGGCGATGGCCTCCAGGATGTCACGGGTATTGCTCATGGCAAGAAAAGGTGTCACCATAAGACACCCCCTCCACCCGAAAGGGGGCCCGTGAAGCACAAATATTTCATCGATGTGAACAGGGCCGCCGAGATGGATCGGTATGAATTCAGATCCGGGTTTGTACCTGATTTTAAGCTCATCAAAAATATCCTTTCCGGAAAGGAAAGCATGAACCTGATTCACAATAATCCCCACAGCGCCCTCCGGAGCATGTTCGCAAATACAGGTGACGGTAAAGGCAAAATTCGGATCAGCCAAACCGGGCATTGCCATTAGAAACTGCCCCTTAAGAGAAGTACGGACCTGATGCTGATCAGATGGGAAATATTCGTTTTCCATATATCCCTCCACGGAAACTTTCGGTTGCAGATTTCGGCATCTTTCATTTGTCAGCTTGCACTTTGCCGCGGAACAGTTTTGCAAACTGCTCCGAACGGCCTGCAAAGTCGTTCCGCAAGTCGGAAAAAGTGCAAACCACCTTTCAGCTTCTATGAAGGATGCCCATATTTCGATTGCAGATTTCCGATTTTTACGTCTGCTGAAAAAAAAACCGGATTTCATTCATCAGAGTTGATCTTCCAAAAACTCGGTTTTTGCTTTTTATGATTGAAATTTTTTTATATATAAAGGCCGGAAGTTTTGTTCAGCAATTCTGATTTTGGTCGCAAACGGATTCTGATGAAGCCGCAATGTGCTGAAACTGCGTTTGCCAAACCGTATTTGCACTGATTTTTTCCAAAATCGGAATTCTGAGTTTTGTTAAAGGTTGAGAGTTTCTATCCAGCCTTAACTCTTAACCCTATCTTTTATAACCATATTCAGATTTTGTCAAGTACACAAAAAATTATGATCCCCGAATCAAATAATATTGTTACCCAAATGCGGAAAAATGCCGCTGCTATTTTTTATAAAGGCTCAGAGGCTGTTGAAGCCGGCGCGGCTGTTAAAAGATATTGCAAAATCGAGGGAAGCCGTCTTTTTATCGGCAGCAGAATTTACAATCTTTCCGGTTTTAAAAACCTGTTTGTTGTCGGCGCGGGAAAGGCGTCGGCACCCATGGGCGCGGCTATCGAAGACCTGCTTGGGAAAAGAATCACAAATGGCCTCATCAATGTGAAATACGGGCACATGGCGAATCTGACCCGTATCAGACTGAGGGAGGCCGGCCACCCTGTGCCTGATGAAAACGGACAGGACGGCGCTGCCGCCATACTGGATATTGTGAAATCTGCGGGAAAGGATGACCTGGTGCTGTGCCTTTTCTCAGGAGGCGGATCAGCCCTGCTTCCCCTCCCTTGTCACAACCTTGCGCTGAAGGATAAGCAGGATAACTTGATGCTTGATGCTTGATGCTTGATGCTCGAAACTCAAAAACTTATAGCCCTGTAAGAGATCTCAGGGCAATCAGAGGCTTCCTCAGAATCTGCATTCCCATGCATGTTGTTTCTCCGGATATCTTTGCGGACCCGGTTTGGCCGGGCAGAACTTCCGAAATATTTTCACTCCATACCGCCTCGGTGAGAACCGATGGGACCTGATTTTCCGAAAGCTTGATTTCAAAGCCTGTTCGTTCGATGACCGCGGAAAGACTTTGAAGCGGATCGCTGTCCAGGCGGATTTTTACAATGGCCCCTTTTTTAAGGAACCCCACATCGCTTGCCGGTACCATGATGCGCAGCTTGGTCCGGGAAGGATCGGCCACACTGAGGACGGCCTCTCCTGTCCGGAGCGCGGCACCGATAAGGGCATCCGGGTCGTCCAATACGATGACGCCTGATTTTACAGTCCGCACCTCTGCACGGGCCTGCTGTTTTGCAAAGAAATCCACATCCGCTTCAGCCCGCCTCACTTCCAACTGCTGGACTGGCAGTTCCGCACGGGCCTCCGGATCCCGATGGGCCTTGCCTTCCAAGCGCATCAGTTTCGCCTTTGCAACCGCGACGTTCCGGTACGCTTCATCCAGCCGTTTGTCCAATACCCGGGAATCATATCGGAACAATACGGTGTCTGCTTTTACCTGCTGACCCGGCTGAACAAAAAGATCCTTTAAAATGCCGTCCATGGGCGCGAAGATGTGGTGCGGGCGGTCCGGGATCACCTGTACCGGAGCGGTGACGCTGGATGTTACCGGTATTGCAAGGAATATCAGCAGCGCCAGAACGACAAGGAACCGCATAAGAGGTTTACCGGAGCGGACCGCTGTACGCGGGCGGGCCATGCCGTGGCCTAAAAAAAGCGCGGCATGTTGGAGCAGTTCAATATCACCACTCTCCCACTGATGTCCGTGCCAGCGCTCCAGCCAAAGGGCGTAAGCAGGAGGAGACTTTGCGTCCCTGTCCAGCCAGAGCGGCACCCATAAGATACTGGTTCCCCCCATTGCCTGTTGCACCTTCAGGATTTTGGTGTTTGGTGTTTGGTGTTTGGTGTTTGGTGTTTGGTGTTCTGGGTCTGGTGTTTGGTGTTTGGTGTTCTGGGTTTCAGACGGGATCACCACCGGGTTTTGCTGTTTTTTATACTGGCGGCGTGCAACATCCACCGCGTCTGCAAAGGAGCTGTCCTGTGCAGCCGGCCCTCCGCCGGTGACGGCAAGGATCGCGTGTTTCCCGGTCAGACGGACAAGCACTGCCCGATCCACCCGGACAAGCTCCGAAATACGGTTCACCGTCAGCGCGGCCGCTTCCTGGGGGATGGGAGTGGAAAGGACTGCTGAACAGAGCCGGATAAATCGGGCCAGGACGATTTCACGAGGTGCCGGCTGCTGATTGCCGGTCACGGGCCTCTGGCCTCTGGCCTCTGACGGCCTATTGTTTTGGTTTTTGGGTGATTCTGAGTTCAAGAATTTACCTGTTTATCAGATTTCTTTTCTTCATTTGCATTCGGATACGGAAGTTTTCCGCGTTTCCATATATATGCGCAAGACATTGTTGATATTCACCTGATAATCTTTGCTCTGAGATTTAAACCATGTAAGAACCTCAATATCAAGACTGACTGTCACAGGAACCCTGACCTTCGGTGATCTCGGCATACGCAGAACAGCCCGGGCCAAATCTTCCTCTGTCGTAGGAAGGATATCGATCTCATCATCTGTTAAGGAATCAAAATATGCCCAGTCTGTGTAAGATTTCTTTTTCATATTCCATCGTGTTATTTAGGAACCGTGACTAAGGAACGACGACCAAACAACTTGCCCATTTCATCTGCCACCTGCCAATGCGGGCGCACAGTCTGTTCATCCAAACGGGAAAGTTGTTTGGACCTGATTCCTAAATAATTTCCCCATTTCCCGCTCCTCCCGGATTGACAGATGTTTCGGATTTGCCAATCCGAAACAAGCGTGGCCGGATGTTATTTGGTCATGGTTCCTCAAATTCTGACAACCGTCAACCGTCAACCGTCAACCGTCAACCGTCAACTGACAACCGTCAACCGCCAACCGTCAACCGCCAACCGTCAACCGCCAACCGCCAACCGTCAACCGTCAACCGTCAACCGTCAACCGCCTACTCAATCCGAACCTCCCCCTTCATACCTGACAAAAGTTCCTTTTCCGTCTTTCCCACTTTCCAGATCACCTGGGTGGTATTGCTGAGCTCATCCACTTCCGGAGCCACGGCCTCCACGGTTCCGGTAACCGAAATATCCAGGTCATTCACATAAAACGTATAGGTATCCCCTTTTTTCATTTGGATTGCCAGTCGGGAGGGGATGTTGGCGACTGCCCGAAGTTTTCCGGGAGCAACGACTTCCACCACCGGCTGTCCGGCCGTGACCCATTCATGGGGCTGTACATGGCGACGGACCACAATACATTTGAAAGGGGCATGGATCCGTGATTTGGAAATCTGCTTTTTGAAAATCTGGATATCAGTGTAGGCCAGATCTTTTTCAGTGCGGGCGCCGGCCAGTTCCTCTTCTGTGGCCAGTCCCCGCTGAATGAGTTTTTCCAGATTCTTCACCTTTACATTAAAATGTCTGAGGGAAAGCTCGCTCCGCTTCTTTCTCAGGCCCAGGTCACCTGTATCCACTTTGGCAACAACCGTGCCCTTTTTGACCCGGTCTCCCACATCAAATTTCAGACTGACCAGCACACCGGAACGCTCCGCGGCCAGCACCGCCCTCTGCGTGGCCTCAAAAATTGCGGGATAAGCCTCCGGCTCTGCATCCGTGCCCTGTGCATCCGTGCATGGAGCAGATAATAGAAATATAAACACAAAGCTCAAAAAGTATATAAAATATTTCATTCAGTTCTCCTATCACTCGTTACGAGCTCCGCCTCGTTTTTTTCTGATTATAACACCTTTTGGGGAGCTTGCTCCGGCAAGAGGTTTCAGCGGACCCAAAATCCTGTCATTCCCCAAAAGGCGTTATAATCAGTTTTTTTTTAATTTGGGTGATCCTTTTGTTTGCGGGATCTGAGCATAAGGATAAGCTTGTTCAGTTTTTCAGCAAGCTCTTTAAGTTCATCATCTTTCCTCAGTGTTATGAGTTCCACATTCTCACCCCGAATCAGTCTGTCAAGCTTTTTCTCTATGTTATAGAGAGGGCCTGCTATCCGATGAGTGAGAACAATACAGCAGACCGCTATAAAAAGAATCAGCGGAAAACCGTAACAGAGCAGTCTGAAAACAATTTGATCATGGGCATTGTGTATCAAAGCGTACGGAACATATCCCTTAACAACAGGCCATACTGTGACATATACCATAAATCCGCTTAAAAAAGAGGAGAGTATGGTAATAAAAAGACATTCAAAAGCTATTCTGAGCTGCATTCTTTTGTTAATCAGGTAATTACGAATTTTTCTTCCCATCAGGGTGACCTTCCTTTTTTCTTTGCCCGCAAATGCACCTGTCTGTCACTTTGCTCGTTACGAGGCCCTGCCTCATCAGTTCTGTACCAAATCCATCTTCTTCAAAAACTCCACAGCCTGATTCAGTTCATCATTGCTCGGAGACCAGCCGAATTCCCTGGCAATTTTCTTTATTGCCTCTAAACTTGCCTTGCCCCGCATATTCAGAATAAAGTATGCCTTAGCTGCAACAGTAAGCGCCATGTAATGAACATCACCCGCCTTTTGCAATACTTCTGCCGCTTTTTTGAATTCAGGCCACTCCGCAGAATATTCCTTTTTCTTGCGTTCAAAAAGTTTATACCCGTCTTTGGTCAGTTGGAAGTCATATCTGGCCTTTTCAAAACCCCGGGAGTCAGTTTCCCGAGCATTTACGATTACAGAAAGGTAACCCAGTGACTTGAGTTCGGAGTTTGCGTCGGCCACTTGTGTAGAATAAGGGCCATAGTAGTGCGGCCCGTAACCGAGATCATGCCCCAGCATGACTCCCAAAAAATATACCTTTTTCTGTAAAGCTGTTTTACCATAAATTTTCCCTTTTAACGCGCCATAAGTTAAGATTACAAAATCATGTGTTTGCATTTTTTCCCTCCCTAAAAAGAACCTATGGTTTCCTTTATTGGTACATCAAGTAAATTAAACATTTCTCGTCTCGCCGCGGGGGAATCGTATTCCACAGGGGCATAAACTTCAACAAATAGCTCACTGAGATTTTCATTGATGGATTGAAAAAGAGTTGACACATCTTCAAAATGGTTATGCGCTGATCCATCCTCAACAAGTATCGAAGCTTCATCATTACGCGATTCTGTCCGAACAGATTTGATGGTATATGTGTGAACTATGAACATATTTGCATCTTCGTCGGCAATTCTTATTTGCCGGAAACATTTATCCTTTATCGTTCTGCAAACAACCTTGCATAGACATCCTTCCAGATTTTTACGCTCAGTTCTGTACTCCGGTTTTGAAATTTTTCTTAAAGTATCCCTGCATTCTTCCGGAAGTTCATTGATCTTTTTTCTGAATACAAGTTTTAAAAGCTGTCGTTCCTGAAGTCGTTTTAACAACTTGTGACAATATTTTCCCTTAAATTTGTCACAGGTAAATGAAACAAGAATCTTTGTGTCATCCCACCGGATATAGTTTTGTACATAGTCTTCGTCACAGCTATATTTATAAAGTTTTTCAATCTCCTCTATTTTATCAGTCTCAATACCCAATATCATCGCTCTGGTCAACATTTGGTCTGTTATAAGACGAATACGATGCATATAAACCTGAGTGGTAAGATAATATTTTGCCAAAACAAATTGTTCAAGAGCATGAACGCCATCTTCTGATATCATTAACTGCTTACCTGTCGAAAGATCATCAACTGACCGAAGTTCACGGTGCAGTTGTTTGAAGTCGAAAATACCGTATTTTACCCCGCAAAAATAGCTGTCTCTGAGGAGGTAATCTTGTTTGTCAGCATCCAAAGGGCCTGAAACAACAGATCGTAAAAGAGGGTCGCCATAACCTTCTTTGAGCAGGTTGGCTATTTTTTCACACTTCGCCTGCCCGATCAGCCTTTTTAAATCATGATTTTTAAGTATGATATCCGAAGTTATTAATTCATGTATTTTTTCTGTTTTGGAAATATGTTTGGGAAGACTTTCCTTATCAGTATAAATTTCAAGAATCTGCTCTGAAATATGGGAAAAAGGCCCATGACCAAGATCATGAAGCAGTGCCGCCAAACGCACTAATCGTTTGTCTTCTTCAGAAATTTTAAGTGAATCTGACAGGAGGCCGGCAACATGACAAACTCCCAGCGAATGTTCAAAGCGCGTGTGAATCGCTCCAGGATAAACCAAATTTGCAAATGCCAACTGGCGGATTCGTCTGAGTCTCTGGAAAATCGGAGTGCTGATAAGATCAGACTCAGTTCCGCTGAGTTTTACAAACCCGAAAACGGGATCCCTGATTTCTCTTGGTTCAGTCATTTATTTTCCAATCTTGTTTAGATTATTCGGCATCCTTACATGGAAGCTGAAAAGTTGTTTGCACTTTTTTCGACTTGCGGAACTACTTTGCGCTGTAGAACGATTTTTCAAATCGTTCCAAACATTGTAGAACGATTTTTCAAATCGTTCCAAACGCTGTAGAACGATTTTTCAAATCGTTCCAAACGCTGTAGAACGATTTTTCAAATCGTTCCAAACGCTGTAGAACGATTTTTCAAATCGTTCTACAGCGCAGGTTGTTCGGAACGATTTGAAAAATCGTTCTACGGCGCAGGTCGTTCGGAACGATTTGAAAAATCGTTCTACGGCGCAGGTCGTTCGGAACGATTTGAAAAATCGTTCTACGGCGCAGGTCGTTTGGAACGATTTGAAAAATCGTTCTACGGCGCAGGTCGTTCGGAACGATTTGAAAAATCGTTCTACAGCGCAGGTCGTTCGGAACGATTTGAAAAATCGTTCTACAGCGCAAGTCGGAACGATTTGAAAAATCGTTCTACAGCGCAGGTTGTTCGGAACGATTTGAAAAATCGTTCTACAGCGCAAGTCGGAACGATTTGGAAAATCGTTCTACAGCGCAGGTTGTTCGGAACGATTTGAAAAATCGTTCTACAGTGTTCGGAACGATTTGAAAAATCGTTCTACTACTTCATGCCATTTGGTTTTAGCAGTTGACAAATTTTGTCAGACCTCCCACAGATTAAAATGTGATATTTCAACTGCTAAAATTGAATGGCATGGAGTACTACAGTGTTCGGAACGATTTGAAAAATCGTTCTACAGCAAAGTGAATAGTTACCTCCACTATAAAACTTTTTCAGAATTGTCAAACAAAGATATAAGTTTTAAGGGGTAAGGTTAAGGGTTAAGGGGTTAAGGGTTAAGGGATAAGACCATATGCAGGTACCCCATAAGTGTAAACTTAAGGAATTTTTCCCAGACCGGACGGGATTTGCAATCCCGTTCCGGTGAAACATTGCGGCATGGTCCCTTAACCTTAACCCTTAACCCCTTAACCCGCCATGCCGGACGGGATTTGCAATCCCGTCCAGACCGTTCCGGTGAAACATTGCGGCATGGTCCCTTAACCTTAACCCCTTAACCCGCCATGCCGGGACGGGATTTGCAATCCCGTCCAGACCGTTCCGGTGAAACATTGCGGCATGGTCCCTTAACCTTAACCCTTAACCCGCCATGCCGTCCAGACCGTTCCGGTGAAACATTGCGGACGGGATTACAAATCCCGTCCGGCATGGTCCCTTAACCCCTTAACCCTTAACCCTTAACCCTAAAACCCTCTTTCCGTCAGACTTTTCCAAATCCTGCTGAAGAGCTGCCCCATGACGGACTGCGTTTCACTCCGTATCCATATCCAAGCCGGCATTCCGTGGGGGAGCCAGGCCGGGGCATCCTGAACATCAAAATAGAAAGCGAAATGTGCGTCCCTGGGTCTTCTGCCGCGGGTATCCTGCACAGATATAATGGGGCCGCCTGCAAAATCAAGCAGACTCTCGTTGGGCAGATAATGCATGGGAAAATCGCTCTTTTCCCGAAATCTCGCGGGATAGCCCGGAGATGAGAGGGTATGGCTGACAGTTAGCGGCCGAAACTTGGAAGCGGTCAGGCTGTGGCTCTCCACCTTGAGCGTTTCATGGACAAACACTTTTAATTCACGCTCGTCCGGATTCGCAATGGTAAAGAGCCAGGTTCCCTCCTCGACAAAAGCGCCTTCATAAAGCGCTTCGTTGATATCTGTAATCCTGCCTTCTGCCGGCGCACGGATTTCCAACTGGGCCGATGCCTGATTCAGTTTTTCAAGGGCTGCTGTCAGCCGCTTTTCTTCTGCCATCAGCCAGTTCCGATACGATCCCCGTTCACCCCCGGTCCCGATATTTTCAATGGAGACCCTGACAGATTCAAGATCAAATCGGGCATTCTGAATTTCATACAACAGGGAATCATCCTCAATGCGGGTGATGAGATCACCCGCTTTTACGATATGGCCCACCTGGGGCAGGGCTGATGCGATCTGACCGGCACCGGGCGATTCGATTCGGGTTGTTCCTTTTAACAGCAGCATGCAGGGCAGATGTCTGAACCGGGGCAGGGGCGCGCATAACAGCAGACATAAGGCCAGAAAACCGCAGGCAGTCAGGCTCACGCGCAATTTCGATCCGATATGCTCGCGGTTTTTAAAGAGGCTGACAATCTCGATCCACAGGGGGCGGATAATGAAGAGCCAGAGTTCCACTGTGAGCACAAGCAGTCCCAGCACCGGGAAGAGCAGATAATAGACCGCGGCCGCAATGGAGAGCGCGATGAATATGCGGTACAGTATCGCCAGAAAACCGTAGAAAATCATGCCCCGGCGGTGGGGATGGATCTCCGGAACAGGGCCTTTCCAGTCAAAGAGTGCCCGTCTTATGGTGTGCCTCAGCATGGCAATGGAGCGGGGCCGGAGGTTGTCAATCCCCCAGAAGTCCATGAGCAGATAATAACCGTCAAAGCGCATGAACGGATTCAGGTTCACAAAAACCGAAGTGAACAGGGACGTTCCTGAGAGAAAGAACATCAGGCTCCGGAGAATGCCGTCGGGCAGCATGGCCCATAGCAGAAGGGCGATTCCCGCGACCGCCAGTTCGAAAAGGACGCCGGCCGCGCTCACCCACATCCTGCGCCGACGGTCCGGAATCTTCCACACATCTGTGGTATCCGTATAAAGCAGGGGCCAGAATACAATGAAGAATATCCCCATGCTCCGGACATGAAGTTCCGGACTCAGGGCTTTGACTGCATAAGCATGGGCAAACTCATGACCGGTTTTGAGCAGTGTCAGGCACAGGAAAAACGCGAGACCTCCCTGGGGTGTGAAAAGATAGCTCACCGTGCTGAGGTAGAGTTCGATCTCCTGAATTGTCAGAATCAGACCCAGCAGGCCGCACATTCCGTAAATTGCGCAGAGCGAAGGAGACCAGAGCCATGACAGGTATGGGAATGTCCGTGTCAGAAAATCGTCGGGCCGTAAAAGCGGTACGCGGAAAAACACCGGGATTTGCAGGAGCTTCCGGTGAAGGGGGATCCCGTCTTCCGAATGCTTTACCACCTCTTCTGACGTCTCCCGGCGGATGATCTCTTCTGCCGGCAGTATTGCCAGACCTTCTTTTTGCAGCATGGTAATAAAAGCCGCGGCCTCTTCAGGAGACGGGCGCAGGGTGGATGTGGCATAGAGATCGGCCAGCGCGGCATCCGGATCCGGCTCTGTGATTAGACGATAGAGGAGTTCCCCTTCGGCATAACCGAGGCGGAAGTTGTTCCCCCGCACCGGGTCTTCCAGAATGTAAGAGCGCTGCCCGTCCGGATCTATGGGTCCGGGATGGATAACCGCGTCGGCCCGGAGTCCGCGCCACGGGACTTCAAGCAGGTCATTAATTGTGCTGTTTTTCGGGGGCATTGGAGGGTTAAAGGTCAAGGGTTAAGGGTTAAGGAGCTTCAGGCCTTTTTTGTAATATTCGTTCATTACTGTCGGAGGAACCATACTGCCTCCGGTGGCCCAGACAATATGGGTGGCATTTTTCATATCCCTGCTTATTAATCGGTTGTCAGTCAGATATTTTTGCCCATCCGAACTTGTGAATAATCGGACAGGGCCGGGCATTCCTGCCATAGCCGAAGGTTCCGCATAAATGTTCTCTGAATCAGCCAGCAGACTTAGAAGTATATGCAGGTCATCATCTTCCACGGTATAGACGCCGCTGATCATCTTTTCCAGACTCTTTCCCACAAGTCCCGAAGGTCTGCCAACCGCGAGCCCGTCTGCCTCTGTGATATTGTCAATCCCGAAATCCTGCACACTGACCCGGTCATGTTGCCGCGTCATCAGTCCGAGAAGCATGCACGGGGAGTGTGTGGGTTCGGCAAAGAAACAATGTACATGGTCTTTGTATATCGATTTCAATCCGAATGTTATTCCGCCGGCGGCACCGCCTACTCCGCAGGGAAGATATGCAAACAGGGGATGATCTTCATCCACAATCACTTCCGACTCTTCCAACTGCTTTTTCAGGCGGTTTGCAGCAACAGCATACCCCAGAAACAGGTCGGTCGAATTTTCATCATCGATGAAATACATGTTCGGATCAGCCTGAGCCTGTTTCCTGCCCTCTTCGACCGCCTTGCTGTAATCCGATTCATACTCGATCACCTTTACCCCTTTGCTTCTGAGAAGATCTTTTTTCCACTTTTTTGCATCGGCAGACATGTGAACAAATACTTTGAACCCTATCTGAGTGCCCATTATGCCGATACTGAGTCCCAAATTACCTGTCGAACCCACGGCAACGGAATATTGGGAAAAAAATGCTCTGAATTTCTCACTGTCAAAAACTGAATAGTCATCATTATAAGTGAGCATATTGTTTTTCACAGCCATATCCTCGGCATGTTTAAGCACTTCGCAGATTCCGCCTCTTGCTTTGATGGATCCTGAAATGGGAAGATGGCTGTCACATTTCAGCAGCAAAGTTCCCCCGATTTTCTGACTGTGCAACTGTTCAATTCTTTTCTGCGTATTGGGGATTCTGATAATCGGAGATTCGATAATTCCCTTTGTTCTGTATGTTTCCGGAAATATTTTGGCAATAAACGGGGCAAACCGGTTCAGCCGCTCTTCGGCATCGGTAACATCCCTTTCACTGAGAGATATCTTCTTTTTGGCAGATTCAAATCCGTCATATTGCGGATTACACCAGAATACCTCTTTTAATGACATGATTTCATTTATCAGGGGATGTTCGGCTTTCCATTCACTTATTGTCTTATTTGCAATGATTGTTTCTTTCATGTTCTTAGTCCTGCCGGATTGACATATCCGAAACTCTTTATGTTTTGCACATGCTTTATTCCACATTCGGCAATCCGATTTCTTCCCTGAGAAACAAAGCCTGTTTTTCTTCGACTTCTGAGATGAATTTCATGCATCCTTCAAGCTGTGCCCTTGCCTGAGCTTCGGAAATGACATAGAAATCCTGATAATCGCTCGCCTGACGGACATCAAAGGAGTTGTGGACGATTCTGCTGAATTCTCTGTCAAAGGTTCCGTCTCTGACAAAATATCTGTCAAAATATGATATGACCCCGCTGTGTTTCCGACTGTCCAGCCCGACCAGAGCCAGCAATGATCGGATCGCGCTGAATATCGCATAATATGAACGGTTCACGCATCCGTCATATCGTCTGTTGTCAAACAGCAGCCTCGCCTCGTCCGCCAGTTCCCTTGCCTTGTTCAGACGGTAATCCGAGAGGTCGGATATATGATCATCATTCATAATCTGATTCCGTTCCGGATGATTTCCTGATAGAACAGCGTGTTGAACTTTCTGTTTTTTCCCCATGTGCCGGTATCGGTGAGAATCGGAGAAATGCAGATATCATACCTCAGAGCATATTCCGAAGCCAGCCCGCTCAGTCGGGACTGCATGTCAGGCGTGAGAGATTCGACAATGATCAGAATGTCAATATCGGAAAGCGGTGTCTGTGTTTTTGTCGCATAAGATCCGAAAAGGTATTCTCCCACCACATTTTCCTGCAAGGCATTCCTGCTTTCATAAGCAAACTTGTCAATAATGTGCAGAATATCCGTTTTCATAGCTACCTCAACACAGTCCAAAAAAAACCAGAATCGACACCTCTTCAATTTATGTTCTTTTTTCAAACAGTTCAAAACGCCGCTTATCATAATGAAAAATTACTAAATCCGAATCATCATCCAGCAGAGCCAAAATCAAATCCAGCGGCTCTCTGTAATATGGAGAGCCGGAATCTCTGCTGTCTTGTATGATCGGTTTCTCCATTTCTTTTATCACAATGCACAACTGGCCTTCTTTGGGATATTTTTTATTCTTCAATCCTTTTTTCCATCTGACAACATCCCCGGGCTCAAATTTTGGTGATTCTTCCAAAAAGGAAGAAACCTTTTGCTTTAAGATTGAAATATCGGAAGACTTCGCTGTGCCGGATTCCATATTGGACTCACTGCTTTCACGCACAAGTTTTTCCACGAATTTTTTCAGATCTGCTTCAGATACGTCGGGCATGTTAGTACCTCTTTTCTATAGACAACAGCCAAATATCTCTTTTTTTCATAGAGCGCAAACGCGTCCTTGAATCTGTCGAGGGCTGCCTCTTTACACGATTTTGCAGATGAACATTCGTCTATCATAGTGTAGCCCGTTTTTTTGTACCCAGATTTACAACCCTGTGTTCTGAATTTCTTTGTGGTTTTAAAAACAGAGATTGCACTATTTCAATGTTCACAACATCGAGATTCTGGGAATTTTCAAATAATTCTTCATACTCTTTGATAGTCATTGACTCTGCTTTGTCCCTGATTTTTGACAGTATCTCCGTTCCGGGGTTCATAATTTTTTTACTTCCCATTCTATATAACCAAGTCCAATTAAACCTGAAAGTGGGTTCCGGATGCCTCCCGAATATTCTAACCGGGCAGGATCCGCCAAGCCAGGCAACCAACTAGGTTCAATTAATTTAAAGAAACCTGAAAGTGGGTTCCGGGTCAGAATGGCAGGGCCGCTTGAACTCTGAACAAATACATGCTCTGGCAATCAGTGCGTGCTCTGATGGCCCTGCCATTCTGCCTGGAACGACAGGTTTTTTATGTGTGGTGCAACGCAGCATATTCGTCAATCCAAGCAGGCAATCAATCTGAACCGAGCAATCAAAGGGTTCGGATTTACCAATCCAAACCGAGCGGGCAAGCCGAACCGAACCGAGCGGCAAGCGCAAAGGATTGGCGGTTTTCAAGGTCTTTTTTTGGGGTCCTGTCTGTTATCGAATACAGAATGCACTACAATTTCATCAGATTCAACTGTATAGAAGATCGAGAACGGAAACCTCCTGATCACACAACCCCGAAAATTTGAATAACGTATCCGATACATTTCAGGATCTCCAATGACGCTTTGCAAAGCCACTTCAACACAGTCCAAAAAATCAAAACCAAGACCTCTTCTCTGCCGGTTCATACCAGTTCAAGGTCGTCTCTTGCTCTGTCAGTATAGCGCAGCCTCATTTGTATTCATTCCTCAGACTTTCATGAACAGACTTCCAGTCATGAAGATTCTGTTTCCCTGTTTTATACGCTTCATACCTTTTGTCCAGTTCTCTTTTTTGCCAGTCTGGCAGGGGAAGTTCCGAATTGCCCAGCGCAATGGAATCCCACACATCTTCCACCAGTAACAGTTTTTCAGCAAGTCCCAACCGGCTTACTTCCTGTCTGATTTCTTCTGGTCTCATTTTAAATCCTCGATCTGCAACAATTGTCTCTTGCGGATATTCTTAACCGCAATCAACCAAACCTGTCGTTCCGGGCAGAATGGCCGTCAGAGCACACATTGATCGGAGCTCAAGTGGCCCTGCCATTCTGACCCGGAACCCACTTTTCATTTTTCAGTTACATTGCAATATGTCCGGTTCGGATGCTTCCTGACCGACGAACCAGCAGCCAACCAAGTCCAATTAAACCTGAAAGTGGGTTCCGGGTCAGAATGGCAGGGCCGCTTGAGATCTGAACAGATGCGTGCTCTGACAATCAGTGCGTGATCTGATGGCCATTCTGCCCGGAACGACAGGGTTTTTTATGTGTGGTGCAACGTCAAAAACTGGATTTGCCAATCCAGGCAATCAATCCGAACCGGGCAATCAAAGGGTTCGGATTTGCCAATCCGAACCGAGCGGGCAATCAAAGGGTTCGGATTTGCCAATCCGAGCCGAGCGGGCAGGTGGCAAGCCGAACCGAGCGGGCAAAGCAAATGGTTCGGATTTGCCAATCCGAACCGAGCGGGCAAGCCGAACCGAGCGGGCAAAGCAAATGGTTCGGATTTGCCAATCCGAACCGAGCGGGCAGGCGGCAAGCCGAACCGAGCGGGCAGGCGGCAAGCCGAACCGAGCGGGCAAAGCAAATGGTTCGGATTTGCCAATCCGAACCGAGCGGGCAAGCTGAACCGAGCGGCAAGCTGAACCGAGCGGGCAAAGCAAATGGTTCGGATTTGCCAATCCGAACCGAGCGGGCAAGCCGAACCGAGCGGCAAGCCGAACCGAGCGGGCAAAGCAAATGGTTCGGATTTGCCAATCC
>JAUCGI010000005.1:0-8651 GCA_030378035.1 Desulfobacterales bacterium HSG2 | reverse complement strand
CGGAACCGAGCGGGCAGGCGGCAAGCCGAACCGAGCGGGCAAAGCAAATGGTTCGGATTTGCCAATCCGAACCGAGCGGGCAAGGCAAGCAAAGGTTCGGATTTACCAATCCGAGCAAGCAAAAAGAGGCCGAGCTTTTGCTCCTGCCGGATTGGCAAATCCGATGGTTCGGATTTATCAAGCATCAAACATCAAGCATCAAACATCAAGCATCAAACATCAAGCATCAAACATCAAGCATCAAACATCAAGCATAAAATATCAAGCATCAAACATCATCACTCCGCTGCATCGCCTATGGACATTATCACCCTGTCCAAAGGCGAGAGGGCGTCTTCAACCGTCTCATCATCTTCGGGTTCGACAGTCTCGGTGTATTCGATTACTTCTGCTTCATTGCTTCCAGAGGGGCTGGCAACTTCAAACTCTTCTGGCTGACCGTTTTGGACGGAAAGGCTGTTCACTTCCACAAACCCTCCTGCCTGATCGCTTCTAAAGGTTTCCCTACGGATGAGGTTCTCTTCAACCATTCCGGAGGGTCTCTCTGTCGGCGTTCTGACTGGCTCTTCGGTCCGAAGCACGGATGTTTCATAGCTTCTGGCCACTCCGTCACGGATAACGGCATTGTCCTCTCCGCAAGGAATGACATTCCCGGGATCCTGAAGTTCAGGCCAAGCCGTACTTCCCCAGGTTGCAGGGACGTCGTAGGATTCTCTGTCCACAAAGAAACTCTGCTTCAGATCTCCCGGAGCGGCGTTGAATTCACCTTCAGCACCCTGCACGAAATTATCACTGAGAAGATATGCAGGGATGCCTTCCTCCCTTGTCTCTCCGAAGAATCCCCACGCGAGGTCTCCCGGCATCCCGTTCAACCCAACGTCCCCTGACTCACGGAGGAAATGATGCTGGTCAGGATTTGAAGAGTAGAGGCTGAACTCCTCATCCAAGTAAGGATCCTCCCATCCCTCGCTCTTCATCCACTCCCAGGTGACATTGCAGAGCCAGGCTTCGGGATCCAGAGCAGGGGCAAAACGGCACCCGATGCGCAGGGCCTCTTCAAGGGTGCAGCATTTATACAACACCATGTCTTTGCACGGGGGAAACGGCTGAAACCTTTCACCAGGCGGCGGGGGAGGGATAAGATATGATCCCACCTCCTGAACATCACCGGGATCATAGAGAAAACCGAGCCCGAAACCTCTCCCTTCACCGAGTCCTGGCGCACGGTCGGGTCCCGGCTCCCTATCTTCCGCTTCTGCGGCAGCGGTCGGCGCGATATGGGACGGGGGATTGCCGACGAATATGGGTACTGTGCTGACTGCAAACAGAGGCGGCACACTGAAACCGTTCGCGTCAACGCCTCCGGTATCCGGATGAACGCCGGTATGACCCAAATCGTTTGTGGTAATTGTCAGCGTCGCCTCGCCGATCCATCCGGTTGTTGGCGTATAAACCAGATTATTCAGCGCGTTATTGACCGCATCGAGCGTCCCTCTGATAACAATTTCATTATTCTCCGCGTTCCTCGTCACCACCACATCGGTCGTGGAGCCGACTTCCAGTGTGCTGTGATCCACATGGAGTGTGACCTCGACATCATAAGGATTCGCGTCAACGTCGCTGACAGAAATCCGGTTGTCATTGCCGTCGCTGAAAACCAGGGGCGTATCCTGGGGCGTTGTCTGCGCGCCGGGTGCATAATTCACTGGCGGGTCATTGACGGGCACAACGGTCAGATAGCATGTTGCCACATTGCTGTCATTCCCGTTTGTATCCTTGGCCATAAACTTGACAATGCGCTGGGTGCCATCCGGATTTTCAGACGGATTATGGAACGCGACGGTACGCATAACCCTTGTGTAATTTTCGGCTGTGTCGGTGCCGCTCAGTGTCAGAACGCCGTCAGCATAATCTGCGGTAATATTCGTATCCAACGTATCAACGGACAGCACGTCATCAGGCGCCACATTTGTAATGGTCACCGTCATCGAGACGATGTCGTCATTATTCGGATCACTCACCACCGCGTCACTGTCCACAAGCGTTACCGGGTCATCCCCCTCGGTGAACGTCGCATTGAAATCCGGCGGATAAGGCGGCTCCTGATCCGGCTCACCTGTTCCGTCTCCGCCATCACCGTCCGGGTCAAGGTTTATTGCCGGTTTGACATTGTTCACGATGACCGTTATGGTTGCTTCAGTCGTCGCCCCGTCATCATCCTTGGCCTGAACAATGAGATCATATTGAGGGGTATCCTCCCAATCCGGGACCGCTTTTGCCACAGTAATCACGCCGGTTTTGGGATCTATGTCAAATATTCCGTCATCATTACCGCCGATAATTACAAAGTCATCAACGATATCGTCTTCCGCATCAGTGGCCACCACCTTATGCACTGGTGTTCCTTCGGGGGTCCCTTCATCAATCTCCTTAATAGCAGGCTGGACAACCGGCGGTGTGTTCACATAGATCACCGTGATGGGAAATATCAACTCGTTCGATTCTCCGTAACTGTCAGTAACGGTGATCGTCACATTTTCCCATATTCCCACATCGCCGCCATCTGCAATATCTCTGTTGTCCGTCGGTACGCCGTGTAGCCGGCCGGTCGCCGGTTCAAAGCTCGCCCACTGGGGCATGTTCTCAATATCATAAGTCAGATACTCGCTCGGATCCACAACAGCCACATTATACCCCGGGCGCATATCCACATCGCTGCGGGTCGGCTCAAAATTGTAATCATTCCCGAGCCGCACTTTGGTCACTGCCTCGCTCACGATTTTCGGGCCGTCGTTCACGTTCACCACCTCGATGGTAAAGACCAGTGAATCGCTCAGTCCGCCGCTGTCTGTCACCGTGATTTCAATGCTATGATAGATCCCGACATCCTCATTGGCCGGCACACCGCTCAGTTCGCCAGTTGACTTGTCAAACGTAGCCCACGCAGGCTGGTTTGAGATGCTGAATTCGAGTCCGGCGACCAAATCTTCATTATCAGTGGCAACGGGTCTGAAATAGTAATCCTGACCCTGAAGGACCATATCATCGGGCGACCCCTGAATGTTCGGAGGGGTATTCGAACTGGTCACCGTCAGGTCAAACCTCAGTGAAGCGATCACCCCCTCGACATCTGTCACCGTTATTACAATATCGTTGTAAACTCCGATATCCGCATTTGTCGGTATGCCGGACAACTCCCCGGTGTTCGGGTTGAATGCCGTCCATCCGGGCGCGTTATGAACGGTGTAAGAGAGCTTTTCCGGCGAATTGACCACTAGGAGATCGACATCATTGGAGGTGGGGATGAAGCTGTAAACATTCCCCTCCTGCACACTCTGGGTCGATGTGCCGGTGATGGTCGGCGGGTCATTCACGTTCACCACCTCAATATTGAACGGATCGAGGGACGCGCTTAACCCGGTGGTATCCGTCACTGTGATCAATATCTCTTTGTATGTCCCCACATCCGCATTCTCGGGAGTGCCAGACAGTTTCCCTGTAGCCCTGTCAAAATCCGCCCAGGGTGGCTGGTGCGAGATACTGAATTCAAGGGGATCCCCATCCAAATCATAGGCCGTCGGCGTGAAAGAATAGAGAGTGTCCTCATCCACTATGGTCGGCGGTATCCCTTCAATCTCGGGCGAGGTGCTCAACTGGGATACCGAAAGATTGAAATTGAGCGACTTGTCCAGTCCGTAAGCATCTGTCACCGTGATCACAATGTTGTTGTAATCCCCCACATCACTTCTTTCAGGCGTGCCACTCAGTTCCCCGGTATTCAAATTGAATTCAGCCCACGCCGGCTTGTTCTCAATGCTGAAAATCAGTCTTTCACCTGGATCTACAAGCACATCCTCATCGCTGGATGTGGGAACAAAACTGTACGAACTCCCCTCCTGCACCTCATGCATGGATGTGCCGCTGATGGTCGGGCGGTCATTCACATTCACCACTTCGATGCTGAATTCGGACAGAGACGCGCTCAGGCCGGTGCTGTCCGTGACAGTGATGATGATGCCGGAAGACATCCCCACATGCTCATTCAGAGGCGTGCCAGTCAGCTCTCCGGTGTTCGGATTGAATTCTGCCCATTCCGGCTGTTTTGAGATGCTGAACTGGAGCGACGCGGGATCATCATCAATATCGCTGACCGTCGGCCTGAAATAGTAGGGGCTGTCCTCATCCACCTGGGTCGGCGGCGTGCCGCTGATGGTCGGGGCTTCATTGACATTCACCACATTCAGGTCGAACACAAGGGCATCGCTCATGCCCCCGGCGTCTGTCACCGTGATCCTGATGTTGTTATGGACCCCGACATCCGGTTTTTGCGGCGTACCGCTCAACTCGCCGGTATTCGCGTCGAAGTTTGCCCAGTCCGGTTTGTTCTCAATGCTGAAGGTCAGACTCTCAGTGTCAACCACCCGCATATCTATGTCAGAAGAGGTGGGGATGAAACTGTAATAGATCCCCTCCTGAACATCGTTCATGGATGTGCCGCTGATATCCGGGAGATCATTCACATTCACCACAGTGACATCAAACTCCGGAAGTGATTCGCTCAGTCCGTTGCTGTCTGTCACCGTAATCTTTATGTTCTGGTATGTCCCGACATCATCATTCACCGGCTTACCGCTCAGTTCCCCGGTGTTCGGATTGAAGTTCGTCCATTCCGGCTGGTTCGAGATGCTGAATCTGAGTGAGGCATCGCTATCTTCCGCGTCGGATGCTGTCGGTTTGAAATAATAACTGCCATCCTGCTGGACACTGGTTGCCGGTGCACCGCTGATGACCGGTGCGGTGTTCAGTTCCTCAACCGTGATGTTGAAATGGTTCAGAGCATCGGTTACTCCGCTGCGGTCTGTCACGGTGATGGTGATATTGGAATAGGTTCCCACATCACCTCTTCCGGGTGTGCCGGAAAGTTTTCCGGTGTCCGGATCAAAGGTTGCCCAAAAAGGCTTGTTCTGGATGCTGAAGGTCAGCGTCTCCGAGGGATCAATGCCCGGAATTGTATCCGGATCCTGGGCGGTCGGAACAAACGTGTATTGCTGCCCCTCCTGAACAGTGACTGCTGGTTCGCCGCTGATTTCCGGATCATCATTCATATTCAGAACCGTAATGCCGAAGGCAGGCAGCCACGAGGTCTCTCCGCTCTGGTCGGTAACGCCGATCCGTATTCCGGAGTATTCTCCCACATCCGCATTTACCGGTGTGCCGTGGAGTCTGCCGGTGTTCGAATCAAATTGCGCCCATTCCGGCTGGTTTGAAACGCTGAATCCGATAATATCATCTTCAGCGTCCATGGCGGTGGGCGTGAAACTGTATTCGCTGTCCTGATTCACGGTGGTCGGCGGCGTTCCCTGGATCACCGGCGGGGTGAGCGATCCCGAATACTCGGCAAGCGCGTCTGTGTCCAGAGGCGGCGTTCCGTTGTCGGCCTCCCGGGAACCGATCTCCAAGTCCCAGTCACCCTCTGCCCCTGTCATATCATCCGAAGCCCACACATCCGCGCCGGTGCTTTGGGCCAGGCTGTCAAGAAGTCGCTGTCCTTCCCCTGATCCCGCGTTGCACCCGAAGATGTAAATATGGGCGTCATCTGTCATAACCGTGCTCAACGCCCCCCATGTGTCTGCATTCTCTTCGACACTCTCTGCGGTAATGACCTCATTTCCCAGACGAAAATTTCCGGAGTCACCGTGGGACAGAATCGATAGAGAATCGACCGGCAGGCCCAGTTCCGTGATCCTTCTGATCACCTCCTCTGCGGATTCATCCGCGTTAAACACAACTACCTGAGCGCCGGGTGTTGCCGCATTTGCCAGCGCCTGATAATCAGGGAGGCTGTCAGCAATGAGGACAATCTCAATGGGTTCCGGCTGAGGCTCCCCCACAGGATCATCGGCAAGCAGAGCGGCGGCGCTGGCAATATGATCCGTATCCCCGATATGTTCCGGCGCAAACGGATTCCCGCTAATCGCAGATTCATGATCGAGCGCATGATCCAAAGCCTCGCCAACAGCGGCCCCGTCAAGGACGATCCTGTTTTCCAGTTTGATTAAATTCAACATCGTTTAAACCTCCATTATTCAGTTGTCGGTTGTCGGTTGTCAGTTGTCGGTTGTCAGTTGTCGGTTGTCGGTTGTCGGTTGTCAGTTGCCACTGACCACGGACAACCGACCACGGACAACCGACAACTGACCACGGACTACCAATGTATGCTGCTCGGCGGAATGAGCCAGTATTCCATCCTTTTGTGTTTGAGTTCGTTTGCCATGTTTCTGGCGTCAGACTGGGTTAAATTGATAAAGCGGATTCTGTTCACAAACCCGTGTCTGGGGAGGTTCTTGCTTTCGATCGTGACATCCCTGGGATCCATCAGGCGTAAATCCGCATTTGTGAGCTCGGCGATTCTTTTTGTCACGCCTCCCTCTTTGGAAAACGCGCCGACCTGTAATTTCCACAGGAACTGTTCTCCGACAGATGCAAACCGGTCGGACCGGGAAGAGTCTGAGCCGCTAATGTAACCGCCGCCGCCGACATCACCGCTAATGTAACCGCCGCCGCCGACATCACCGCTGACATAACCGCCGCTGGTACCGCCGGTACTGGCACCTCCGTTATTGTACCTTGATTCAGGAAGGATTTTGTCCTTTTCATCCTTTTTCCATTTTGTCAGATCGCCCAGACTGTCTTCTCCGGAATATTCAACAAACTTGCCCCGATCTGCCCCGCATATCGGACAGAATTCCGGAGGCATGGGCCCGGTATGGATGTAGCCGCATTCCGTACATTTCCATCTTTTCAAGGGCGCGGTTTCTGTCAAAGCGCCGCCGGCTCGTCCCCCCAAGATGCTGGCGTCGCAATCCAGGGGATCAATTCCCACAGCGACACATAGGCGTTTGTGGGCAACAATCAGATCCACCACTGCCTCATCCCGGCGCAGCTTGGCTGCCATCTCTTCAAGATGCCGCTGGGTGGCTGCCAGCGGTTCCAGCTTGCTCGCCTGGATTTTCAGTTTAGCCATATCCAAAAGATCAGCAGATAATATGTATGTCTCTTCCAGCAGTCTGAACCGGTCCACTTTGATGGCATAATCGAGCAGGGCAATATGAACCTGGGTAATGACCCCCACCGTCAGCATGATGCGCTGAATTTCGGCCTTGTTGATTCCCATTTTTTCGGACTGATGTTTGGCGATACGGGAAGGGAGTTCCAGCAGGTTCCATCCCAGTCCGGCCCCCACGGAACTCCATGTGTTGGAAAGGAGAAGCCGGTTCTTGTCATAATGCCCGGCAGCAAAGAAGTTCACCCCCGGGAAAAGTTCCCAGAACGCCCTTTTCGCCTCTTCTTTCTGAATACGGACCTGCATGTCACTCTCAAAGAGATCCGGCCGGTTAGTCAGGGCGTATTCTTCAAGTCTGTCGATATCCAGATCCCTGGTATGGGGAAGGGCCGCGATCACCGGTTTGATGGGCGGACGATACAGGGTATATTCTATGTTCTGGTTCAATCCCATGAGCTGGGAGAGTTTTAGCCGCGACCTGGAAAGCCTGGCTTGGAGCTTGCGGATGGTCAGTTCCAGTTCCTTGAGCCGCATCTGGCTCTCTGTTGCGGACATGGCGTCTAATATCCTTTCTTGAACCGCCGTCTTAATGTCCTCATTCACACCCCTTAATTTTTTTTCCAGGACATGGACATAATCCAACGCGTCCTCCACCGCGGCAGCCTGCCAGTAGGCTTCGGTAATATCCAAAGCAAGAAACTGGGCCTGGCGGTGTCGCCGTTTTTCCAGGACGTGTTCATACATTTTGGACTCGCCGGAACGCACATAAGCTAAGACGGTGTCAAGCACATTCCAGGTCAGAGACAGATTGGCCTTTGCACTGTCCTTGAGTTCGCCTACAGTGTAATCCTTCTGATCTTTGTCCAACTTCCAGTTGTAAACATCACTCTTCCTCAGTTTGTCCCGGTATTCATACCTCCCGTCAATGGTCAGTCCGGGCAGCATCCTGAGTCTTTCTGCCAGTGTATCCTTGTTTGCAATATCCCCTTCAAGGTTTGCAACGCGCATCTCAAGATTGTTTACCAATCCGATACGGATACAATCTTCCAAGGTCAGCGCTTCCGTTCCGAGTTTGCTGATCCGTTTGGCATCCTCTTTGGTGATCCTTATCGTACTCTCGGCCTCTGTTCTCCGTTCGAGCACAATTTCTTCACTGGTGGGCATACTTGCACAGCCAAACAGGATTAAAGCCACACATGCAAGCAGAAGAATTTTTATCCATCCCACCTGCAAACCATTCCCTATCAATACCTTTTTTTTCTTACCCATAAGAACACTCCGTTTTCCAGATTCGTTTTTATAATCAGCAGATCCAAAACTTTTTGACCACATCCCGGAAAGACGGTGGATTCCGGTTCAAAGCTCTCCCTGACATTTTTTATCAGGAACAGATTTCGGCCGGAATGACAGGTTGGTGTTCCTGCTTTCAAAGTTTTAAGATATGCTGTTAATGAATATAAAGCGGCCCTTTACCATACCCCGTTTTTTATTTAAAAAGCCTTTTCTTGTCAAGTTATTTTACCCAGATTATTTAAAAAAGAGTTTTAAGGGTTAAGTTTTAAGGGTTAAGGGTTAAGGGTTAAGTTTT
>JAUCGI010000202.1:27247-32267 GCA_030378035.1 Desulfobacterales bacterium HSG2 | reverse complement strand
AAACTTCGGATGCCTGAAAAACGGCACACTGTCATTCCGGGCGGAAATGCCGGGAATCGGCAGGATTCCCGGCATTTCCGACCCGGAATCCACTTTTTGTCCTGTACTCAGGTATCAATTAATCATTGAGAAGACTTAAGGCTTAAGTCTTAGAACTTAAAACTTAAAACTTAAAACTTAACAATCTTAATAAAAACCTCCAGGTATCTTAAAAATGCGACACCTGGAGGTTTTTTTATTTAACTAAGACACAACAATTCCCCCCGACTTAGGCATCAGGAAAGATCTTGATGTAATCCACTTTCTTCACATCCCATGTTTCCGCTTTGGGATCATACTTGGAGTTTACAAAACAGAACCAGTTCTCATCATCCGTGCCCGGACAGTCCGCCTGATAGTAGAAGCCCGGATAGCGGGTCTCTTTACGATACTGAATGTGACGCAGGTGAGATTCAACCGTCCAGATTCGATGGATGATTTCCCATGCTCTCATCAGTTCATGAAGGTCGCCGGCTGCCAGCTTCTCGCAGTCTTCGCGCATTGTTGCCAGAAGATCCATCACGATTTCCAGGTTCTTGCTGGTCGTCACATAATAGGTTGCGGTTCCTGCGCCGTACTCATGGGTGGCTTTCATCAGCCGGTACATCATTCCGTCAGGTTTGAGGTAGTTGGGATTGATGTCAATGGCTGTGGTGTAATCACAGGTTTCCAGGAAGGTCCTTACCGGTTTGTAAACCAGATCAACCAGAGCGTCTTTGGACTCGCTCAGAGCGGGGCTGAAGTCAGCATGGTCTTTTGCGTATCTGACCATCTGTTTGATAGCCATACGACCTTCGGCGTGGGAGCCGGAGGAGAACTTGTGACCGGAGCAGCCAACGCCGTCACCCGAGGTGAACAGACCGTTAACTGTGGTCATGCGGTTATAGACCTTGCCGTTGTCAGCCTTGATTTTGTAGGCATCCGGTACCCAGTCCAGATCGGGGCCGGAGGTCCAGAGACCGCAGCAGCCGGAGTGAGACCCGAGCAGATACGGCTCAGTCGGCATAACTTCGGAATTCTTCTTTTCAGGCTCGGTGTTCGTGGCGCACCACAGGTTGGCCTGACCACAGGTCATGTCCAGGAAGTCTTCCCATGCTTCGGACTCAAGATGCTTAAGCTCTTTCTTGTCCATGGTCTTCCCGATTTCGGCCAATGCTGTCACTGTGTCCATGAGGATCGGGCCGCGGCCTTCTTTCATTTCAAACAGCATCAGATGGTTACGGAGGCAGGTCGGCGTGATGGCCGCTGTTCCGTAAGGTGCATATTTCTCAAGCTCTGCTTTTGCAACGTCGCTGCCTGCAAATGCCTCGCCCAGACCGTTGAGGGTCTTGGCCTTGAACAGGAGGAACCATGCGCCAACAGGGCCGTAACCGTCTTTAAAACGGGCCGGGGTGAAACGGTTTTCCATCATGGAAAGTTCGGCGCCGACTCTCATGCAGAGGGTGTAGGTGGAGCCGGAGTTCCATACCGGATACCATGCACGGCCTTTGCCCTCACCGACTGAACGGGGCTGATAGATGTTCACAGCGCCGCCGCAGGCAACCATCATTGTCTTACATTTGATGATAAAGACTTTGTTCTCACGGACGGAGAAACCGACCGCGCCGGCGATCTGGTTTTCCTTGTTGGCGTCCAGAAGCAGTTCAACGATGAAAACACGCTCCAGAACATTCTCTTCGCCGATGGCAAGTTTGGCAGCTTCGGCAACGATTCTCTTGTAGGACTCACCGTTGATCATGATCTGCCATTTGCCGGTACGAACGGGGGATGCGCCGGATTTCAGGCTTCCCACTTTTAGGCCTTTTTTTCCGTCCAGGTTCTTGCCTTTGTCGTCTTTTTTCCAGACCGGCAGTCCCCATTCCTCAAACAGATGGACTGAATCATCCACATGACAGCCCAGATCGAAGATCAGGTCTTCACGGACAATTCCCATCAGGTCGTTGCGGACCATGCGGACATAGTCATCCGGTGTATTGTCGCCGATATATGTGTTGATCGCTGAAAGGCCCTGGGCAACAGCGCCGCTTCTTTCCATAGCAGCCTTGTCAATCAGCAGAACAGACTGCCCGTCGTCCATCCATTTTTTTGCTTCAAACGCAGAGCCGCAGGCAGCCATGCCGCCGCCCACGATCAGAATATCAACTTCCCGCTCTTCGACTTCGGGATCCTTGACAGCCTTAAGTTCACCCATGGGTTTGTTCGGTAATGCCATATTTAAAAATTCTCCTTAAAATTATTTTCGGTTTTAATTTTCAATTTTCGGTTAAATTACAGAGCAGTAAGCTGTAAGCTGCAAACCGATAAAGCTTAAAAGCTTAAAGCTTAAAACTTAAAGCTGATTTAAACAGTTGCGATAGGTGTCGGAAGCGTTTTGCCCTCTGCTTCTTCTGTGGAAAGCAACTCAGTCTCAATGTCTTTCCCCTTAAGATCCGCGTAAGCGTTGGCCTGTCCTTCAGGAGTTGTACGGATGGGGAACTTGAAGCGTTTGATAACTCCGTTTCTGAACTTGCAGGTCCACATCACATCTTCCGTACCCAGCATCGGCATAATACTGCTTCCCAGGGGTACAAAGTCGGCGTAGCCTCTTACCTCAACTGCCTGAGTGGGGCAGATTTTCACACATGAAAAGCACTCCCAGCACTGATCCGGCTCCTGGTTGTAAGCCTTCATTGCGTTGGGTTCCAGAACCATCAGGTCATTGGGGCAGATGTACATACAGGCTGTTTTGTCTCCGCCTTTACAGCCGTCACATTTTTCAGTGATCACATAACTTGGCATTAAATATCCTCCATTAGTTTTAATAAATTTTTCGTATTTTTGATTTCCGAGTCAATTTTACCCGCGCTACTTCAAATCTTTTTCCCTTGCTGAATAGCCGCATATCTGAAAGTTTGATTAACCTCGGCACCGCTGACCATTAACCATGTCATTCCGGTTGATAAAAAATGTCAGGGACAGGTCGCTGTTTTTTCACTGCCAAAAACTTTCAGCTCTGTCGAAATACAATTATCGAACACAATTATTCAGATGGAATCATCACAGGAAAATTGCCCCCCCTTTTCAGTCATAAAATTCTATATCTGATATCCGTTTACCGGACGTTTTTAATATTTGCTTTAAATTCAAGCATATACTTCTTGCCGCACATGAAAGAGGACATATATCACCAATCATTTTGGTTTGTCAAGAACTTTTATAAAAAAAAATTTGTCCGAAAGAAACCGAATCTCTGTGCCTGAAAAATATCGGTATTGTTTTTTTAAGATACCTTTATTATCTTTATGAGATTCAGAAAATGACAGATTGTAATTAAAGTCCTCTTTGTCATGTTCTGAATAATAAACATGATCTGAAAGGATGCAAGTTATGGAAAATGAAAATATGATTCCCCTGTCACCAAATGACATATTCAGGTTTTCATGCTCAAAAGATGTTCCCTGTTTCAATGAATGTTGCAGAGACCTGAACCAGTTTCTTACCCCTTATGATATACTGCGTCTGAAAAACGGGTTGGGCATATCATCCGATGTTTTTCTGGAACGCTATACCCGCCAGCATACCGGTCCTGAAACCGGGTTGCCGGTGGTGACATTTAAAATGGATGAGGCTTCGGAATTAAAATGTCCCTTTGTCGCGGCGGAAGGGTGCGGCGTTTATGAAGATCGTCCTTCATCATGCCGCACATATCCGCTTTTCCGCGTAGTGTCGCGGTCAAGGGAGACCGGCAAAATGACCGAACAGCACATTATGCTGAAAGAACCCCACTGCAAAGGATTTGAGCATGGGGAACTCCGGAGTGTCCGGCAATGGATAAAGGACCAGGGTATTGGGATATACAATGAAATGAATGATCTGCTCATGGAAATCATTGCCATGAAAAACAGGATTCCGGGACCTATGGACATCAAGTCCAGACATGCATTTCATTTGGCATGTTATGATCTGGACGCGTTCAGGAAACAGATATTTGAAAAGGGGATGCTGAAAGATTCGGATGCGGCCCCTGATTTTTTGGAAAAAGCGGAAACAGATGACACAGCGCTTTTGAAACTGAGTCTTGAATGGCTGAAGAGATCTCTTTTTTCGGTATAAGTTTTAAGGCTTAAGTTTTAAGTTTTAAGTTTTAAGGCTTAAGGCTTGAAAGTTGAAACTTGAAACTTGAAACTCGGAACTTGAAACTTGGAGTTGAAACTTGGAAGTTGGAGTTGAAACTTGGAAGTTGAAGTTGAAACTTGGAAGTTGAAGTTAAAACTTGGAAGTTGAAGTTGAAACTCGGAAGTTGAAGTTGAAACTCGGAAGTTGAAACTTGGAAGTTGAAACTCGGAAGTTGAAACTCGGAAGTTGAAACTCGGAAGTTGAAACTCGGAAGTTGAAACTTGGAAGTTGAAGTTGAAGTTGAAACTTGGAAGTTGAAGTTGAAGTTGAAACTTGGAAGTTGAAGTTGAAACTTGGAAGTTGGAGTTGAAACTTGGAAGTTGGAGTTGAAACTTGGAAGTTGAAGTTGAAACTCGGAAGTCGAAACTTGAAACTCGGAAGTCGAAACTTGAAACTCGGAAGTCGAAACTTGAAACTCGGAAGTCGAAACTTGAAACTCGGAAGTCGAAACTTGAAACTCGGAAGTCGAAACTTGAAACTCGGAACTTGAGACTCGGAACTTGAGACTCGGAACTTGAAACTCGGAAGTTGAAAGTCGGAAGTTGAAAGTCGGAAGTTGAAAGTCGGAACTTGAAACTTGAAAAGGGATGCTGAAAGACCCGATCTTTTGGAAAAAGCGGAAACAGATGACACATCGCTTTTGAAACTGAGTCTTGAAACTTGAAACTTGAAACTTGGAACTTGAAACTCGGAGATTGAAAGTTCCAGATAACAATGAAAACAGGCATTCTGGCATTCCGGACGGAATCGGCAGGATTCCGACCCGGAATCCACTTTTTGTGAAACTTGGAACTTGAAACTTGAAACTTGAAACCTGAATTTGAAA
>JAUCGI010000202.1:5296-27148 GCA_030378035.1 Desulfobacterales bacterium HSG2 | reverse complement strand
GAAACAGATGACACAGCGCTTTTGAAACTGAGTCTTGAATGGCTGAATAGGACTCTTTTTTGGAACTTGGAACTTGGAACTTGGATTGAAACTCGGAGATTGAAACCTGTACAAAGTTCCAGATAACAATGAAAACAGGCATTCTGGCATTCCGGACGGAATCGGCAGGATTCCGACCCGGAATCCACTTTTTGTGAAACTTGGAACTTGAAACTTGAAACTTGAAACCTGAATTTGAAAAGGGGATGCTGAAAGCCCCGATCTTTTGGAAAAAGCGGAAACAGATGACACAGCGCTTTTGAAACTGAGTCTTGAATGGCTGAATAGGACTCTTTTTTGGAACTTGGAACTTGGAACTTGGATTGAAACTCGGAGATTGAAACCTGTACAAAGTTCCAGATAACAATGAAAACAGGCATTCTGGCATTCCGGACGGAATCGGCGGGATTCCGACCCGGAATCCACTTTTTGTGAAACTTGGAACTTGGAACTTGAAACTTGAAACTCAAAACTCAAAACTCAAAACTTGAAGCCCGAAACTTGAAAGTTGAAAACTTGAAAGTTGAAAACTTGAAAGTTGAAAACTTGAAACCTGAAACCTGAAACCTGAAATTTGAAACCTGAAACCTGAAATCTGAAACCTGAAACCTGAAACTTGAAGCTCGGAACTCGGAACTCGGAACTTGAAACTCGGAACTTGAAGCTCGGAACTCGGAACTTGAAACTTGAGGCTTGGAACCTTAACCCTTAACCCTTAACCCTTAACCCTTATAACTTTATAATTATGAAACTTCTTGGAAAAGTCGCCCTAGTACTCGGCGCTGTCAAAGGCATCGGAAAAGGCATCGGCCTTGCCCTGGCAAATGAGGGGGTAAAGCTCGGCCTCACTTATTTTGACTGGGAAGAGAGTCTTGCTGAAATGAAACAGGATTTTTCAGAGACCGATACAGAATACCTTATTATAAAGAGCAACTTGCTGGAGACGAATAAAATCCCTGAGCTTATCGAAAAGGTGGTAAACCGTTTCGGACGCCTTGATATCCTGATCAACAACATTGAGCGCGGGGGATGGCCGGTGGTTCACGGCCCTTATATTCAGGAACAGTGGGATCTGGAACTGGCCACCACGCTCAGGGCAAAACAATGGGTCTTTGATTCCGCGCTTCCCCATCTCAGAGCCTCAGAGGATGGTGTTGTGATAAACTTCTCTTCCATTGCGGGGATGGTGGGAAGGTCAGGTCCCGCGAGTCTGATTTTCAATGACGGATATGCCGCGGCAAACCGGGGGGTATCTCTGCTGACAGAAACCTGGGCCAGAATGGGCGCGCCCCAGGTACGGGTCAATGAAATCATGCTCGGCATTGTCGAAACCCGGCACGGGGATAAGACAAGAGGCTGGGGACTGCTGACCCAAGCTCAGAAACAAGCCATCCTTGGCCACACCCTGCTTGAGCGGACAGGGACCATTGAGGATGTGACAAAAACAGTCCTCTATATAATAAAGGATGCATCGTTTATGACAGGAAGCGTCATACGGCTTGACGGCGGGTATGTGCTCGGCGGGGAAAAAGTGGGGCCGATGCCGGAAGGTGTGCTGTAAAAAAAGACTTCCGAAGTTTTCAAAACTCCGGAAGTCCTTGCGGCACAGCAAGGTGTTTCAAATGATGATAAAGTTACGCTTGCTGATGTATTGAAAGCATTGCAGGAGAGAGACGTCATCAAAAAAGACGCAGACAGACCTGAATATTTTCAAATTAAAGCAGATTTGTTGCGTACAGGACAAAAAACTTCGGATGCCTGAAAACCAGCACACTGTCATTCCCAGCATTTCCGATCCGGAATCCACTTTTTGTCCTGTACTCAGGCAGATTTGTTTAAGGAATGGTTGATAGCGAATGGAATTTAATGCAGATATTTCAAATCCCTTTTCAGATCGCGGACCCATTGTGAAATCCCCCGGAGTTTTCTTCGGACGCCGCCATGAAATGTTCATGATTAATCGTCGTGTGATCCAAGGGAGCGGACACACGAATCTCGCCATCATTTCTGAAAAGCGAATGGGCGCGAGTTCCCTGGCGTATCGTGTTTTCTTTCATGACAATAATGCATCTTTTTTCAAACCATTTGACAGGTTTGCCGCGTATGGTCCTTCCCGTCTGAACGTGCAACATCCGGCAACAATAGAAGATGTGAGCAAGAGAAGCTCGGCGACGTATGGCATTTTTAACACAGACGGCATTTTGCTTAATATTGAAAGGCATTTGCTTGATCTCGACAAGGTGGCAAACGAAGATTCAAGCCTCAGACACATTCGCGCAAAACAACTGAAATTGCTCAAAGACGCTTTGTTGAAGCTGTTACATCCCTATGTGGCGGAAATCGATACCAAGGGAACCACGGTACGATACAGAGAGGATGGAAGTGACAAGAAAAGACCTTTTGAACAACTGGCTTCTGGCATACGGTCGATTATTGCATTGGTGGGTGACATGTTTTTACGCCTGTCCAAAAACATGGAGGTTGTCGAGACTCTGGAGGATATTTCAGGCATCGTTATCATTGATGAATTCGATCTGCACCTTCACCCCAAGATGCAAAAGCGCCTTCCTAATTTGTTGTCAGAGGTATTTCCAAATGTCTGTTTTTTTGTTTCGACTCACAGCCCGATTCCTTTATTGGGAGCGCCCTCAAAAATCGCTTTTCTGAAGGTAAGGAAAACAGACGACCATCGGATTCAGGTGGAGCAAATCAGGATTGACGATATAAACAGGATGCAACCGAATATTCTTCTGACCTCACCCATCTTCGACATGGAAGACATATTTCATGTCGAAAAGAAAATCAGCGAGGTGCATACTGAAGATCACTGGCAGGACCTTGAACGACACAAAGAAACCCGGAAAAATCTCATAGACAAATTTCAACAGAAACTGCGGATTCATGAACCGGATGCATTTCAAAAATGATACATGTAATAAAGGATAAAAGCATTATACCGGCAGGTTTAAAGACTGACAAGTGCAAGGAATTGCTTGCGGATGTGTGTAAAAAGCCGGATGATCACAAATTCAACGGTTACTATTATGGGCATGAGACCGTCAGGGAATCGCTTCGGAAAATATACGACAGAAAATGCGCCTACTGCGAGGCTGATCCACTGGCGACATCATTATCAAGATTTTTTCACAAAATATCGGTTTGAATTTATCGGAGTTGTTTAAATGCTTATAGAATTTACAGCAGGTAACTATCTTTCTTTCAAAAAGCCTGTCACTTTCAGTATGGTTGGAGCAGATTCAGTTAAAGAACATGGAGAGACCCATGCTTTCACTGATCCCACAAACAAATTCAACTTGCTAAAAGTTTCTGCCATTTATGGGGCAAATGGGAGTGGAAAAAGTAATTTGATAGCTTCCATTCTGTTCATGAAAAAGTTTGTCTTACATTCCTTCAGAGATGCTCTCTTAGAGAAAAATGAAAGGAGTTTGGAGATAGACAAATTTCTGTTAAATGCTGAAACTGAAAAAGAACCTTCACTGTTTGAAATTGTTTTTATTTATCAGCGGAGGAGATACAGATATGGTTTTGAGATCGATGAGAATAAGGTTCATTATGAATGGCTGTTTTTTGTCAGTACGACAAAAGAAATCCAACTCTTTGTCAGAGAGGGGCAAACGATAACTTGTAACAACAGATCTTTTAAAGAGGGAAAGGGACTGGACAGGAAGACGCGTAAAAATGTGCTCTTTTTATCCGTCGTCGCTCAGTTTGATGGTGAAAAGGCGAATAAGGTTTTGGATTGGTTTAAGGATTTAAGGATTATATCAGGTCTTAATGACAGAGGTTACAGAGATTATACGATAAAAAAAATAAGCGATGATAAAAAGTTTAAAATATGGATCGAAACTTTCATAAAATTTTTAGAAATTGATGACATATCAACTGATAAGGAACCTAAACCCCAAATCAACGGAATTGATATTCCGAAAGATGGGGATATGAGAAATTTTATAAACACGCTGAACATATTGCAAAAGAAAAAAGGGGGTCTGAGAGACAAAATTACAACTTGGCATGTCAAGTTTGATAATGAAGTGGTTATTGATAAGGTTCCGTTTGATTTTGAAAAACAGGAATCCGAAGGCACTAAAAAACTGATAAGCCTTTTAGGCCCATTATATGATGTTCTGAAAAAAGGTCTTGTTTTGGTTATTGATGAGCTTGATTCTCGTTTCCATCCATTACTCACAATAAAAATAATCGAATTCTTTTATAAAAATAATCCGAATCTTGCCCAGTTGGTTTTTGCTTCTCATGATACGAATCTGCTCAGAAAAGAACTTTTCAGAAGGGATCAGATATGGTTCGCTGAAAAAAACAGATACGGCGAAACGGATTTATATTCCTTGGTAGAATACAGAGAGTACCGAGTAAGGGAAGATGCCTCTTTTTCCAAAGACTATCTGGCTGGCAAATACGGTGCAATTCCTTTCTTTGGTGACATGAATAATATCTTGGATCTTATATATGACGAAAAAGAGAAATCGGTTAAAACATAGGACAGACCAGAATGATAAGAATATTCTCTCAACAGAAGATAAAATATATAAAAACATTCTCATCTATCTGAGAATCGCTCAATTCAGCTTGAAGGTATGCGCTCTGCTGGCAGTTCAGATTTCATGCTATATAAAAGGAGAGTCAAATGAGATTTCTATTCTTTCTTTCAGTCGCTTCTTTCATTTTTGGTTGTTCAACAAATCAGCCATTAGATAACAGACGTGTCAGAGATGCCTATCTTGCTCATATAACAAGATGTGTGGCCGAAAACCACACATTACTGAACAGAGACGAAGTGGAAGGATTTCTAATGGGAGAAGGAAATTCAAATATTCAGGTGTTAAAGTTTATATCGAACAGAACATTAGAATCAGTTGGGCTGAATGTCTATCTCGGTCGTATTCAGGCAGGAATTGACGCTACTTTTGAAGGCGATGAAATAATAAAAACAGTTGAATTAAGAAGAAAGCCGGTTTATAAGGATACTTTGTTATTCAAACTTAGAGGAATGTCTTGGATAACTGAATGGATGAATGATTGTGAAAAACTCAGAGGAAAGTGGGTCGAGGTGGATGAAAATCTCAACTACACATATCATAGCACAGATTAAAGCAAATCCATTTATAACTGCATGAAAGGAGGAAAGGACATGAAAATTGCTGTTGCCGGAGATGAGCGTACACATCTCACTGATACTGTGACTGAGACGCTCAGGGAGATGGGGCATGAACTGAAATTATTCGGCCCGCTTGCGGGGGATGATATGCCCTGGCCTGTTGTCTCACAGAAACTGGGCGGAAAGTGTTGTGTCGGGCGAGACAGGATCAGGGAATTTTTTTTTGAATTCCTCCTCAGTGACTTCGACCACATAAGACTCTATTTCCGAAATGGCTTCATCAATATGTTCAACGCGGATTCTTTGCCGGGAGTTCTGTCGTTTCCATGATTTTTCTCCCTGATTTGTGACAAAATTTTTAACAGAAATTTACTGCGAACAAATGTGACAGGAATCAGGTTGTATGTCAAGCATATGTGCAAAAACCATAAGGATCAGATCAGTAAGGGTTTGTTCGTTTAACGGCAAACTTTTTGATTCCGAGGGATCAAGTCAGAATCAGGCATATTCACCGGATGGCTGATAAGACCGGGGTGACATGAAATTTTTCAGTCCCGGAGCAGTGGATTCCCGCTTTCGGGGTCAACAAGCCGGGCAAAGCCGGAGTTTCCGAAGTCAACAAGTTGAGCTCGCACGACGGAGCGGGAATGACATGGGTTTGTTGTTCTGAGCGGTGACATGAAATTTTTCAATCCCGGAGCAGTGGATTCCCGCTTTCGTGGTCAACAGGCTGAACAAAGCCGGAGTTTCCGAAGTCAACAAGTCGAGCTCGCACGACGAAGCGGGAATGACATGGGTTTGTTGTTCTGAACGGTGACATGAAATCTTTCAGTCCCGGAGCAGTGGATTCCCGCTTTCGTTGTCAACAAGTTGAGCAAAGCCGGAGTTTCCGAAGTCAAAAAGTCGAGCTCGCACGACGAAGCGGGAATGACATGGGTTTGTTGTTCTGAACGGTGACATGAAATCTTTCAATCCCGGAGCAGTGGATTCCCGCTTTCGTGGTCAACAAGTTGAGCAAAGCCGGAGTTTCCGAAGTCAACAAGTCGGGCTCGCACGACGGAGCGGGAATGACATGGGTTTGTTGTTCTGAGTGGTGACATGAAATTTTTCAATCCCGGAGCAGTGGATTCCCGCTTTCGTGGTCAACAGGCTGAGCAAAGCCGGAGTTTCCGAAGTCAACAAGTCGAGCTCGC
The DNA here is from genome assembly GCA_030378035.1 of Desulfobacterales bacterium HSG2. Taxonomy (GTDB): domain Bacteria; phylum Desulfobacterota; class Desulfobacteria; order Desulfobacterales; family 4be13; genus JAUCGI01. The sequence continues at coordinate 20,779 of JAUCGI010000202.1, read as the reverse complement.
ACGACGGAGCGGGAATGACATGGGTTTGTTGTTCTGAGCGGTAACATGAAATCTTTCAGTCCCGGAGCAGTGGATTCCCGCTTTCGTGGTCAACAGGCTGAGCAAAGCCGGAGTTTCCGAAGTCAACAAGTCGGGCTCGCACGACGAAGCGGGAATGACATGGGTTTGTTGTTCTGAGCGGTGACATGAAATTTTTCAATCCCGGAGCAGTGGATTCCCGCTTTCGTGGTCAACAAGTTGAGCAGAGCCGGAGTTTCCGAAGTCAACAAGTCGAGCCCGCACGACGAAGCGGGAATGACATCTTTTTTGTGGTGACATGAAATTTTTCTGATTATAACGGATTTTGGGAGGCCGGGAAAATGACAACGGATAAAAGGATGAAACGGATATTCCCGGAGCGAATATGACAGCGGATTCCGAGGATGAAACGGACATATCCAGTTTATCCTTTTATCCGTTGTCATTTTCCGGGAGAACCCAAAACTCATCATTTTCTTCTCGGCTGATCTTTGGATGCCTCACTGACGAGTGTCTGAAGGTCGCCGGTGACTTCCTTTGCCTTTTCATCCGGCATGTCTCTGACCATGTTCTCAACGGCTGCCGAAAGTTCATTCAGCTTGTCTTCAAGGCTGTTTGTGATCTTTGCGGCTTCGGTTATGGCCTTATTGATTGTTGCGATAGCTTCATCTTTCGCAAAGGCCACGTCTCCTTTGGCACTGATGCTTATTGTGTCGTTTCCCATTCTTTTTTCCTCTCTCTGTTTAATGTTGACTGTCGGCGAGAAGGTAATATCAGGCTGGCTCTGAATTCCCTGACCGACAAGTGAAAGCAGTTTGTCAATCTGAATGTCCTGTTTCTTTATTTCTCTGTCCTGATATTCAGCGATTAGTTTCTGATTTTCAAGCTGAACCATAGCAATATTCAACTGGCTTTTCAGTTCGACAAGCAGAAGCGGATCGTTGTCGGCGTATTCCTCCGGCGTCATTCTTCCGGTAATGACAAGTCCGTATTCATCTAACTCATTTTCAATCACTTCCCGATCACCTTCAACCGGGTCAATGGTCATTGTCACTTTCAGCCCATCCTGTTCGATTCTGATTTTGGCTTTGGTGTCGGGATGCTTTTTTTGGAGAACCGACCCGAACTCATTCAGGATTGAGATACCGGCTTGATAATATTCGGGTGGAAACTCAATTGAGCGGGTAATCAGATCCTTAAATTTTGTCAGATCCGCCAAGTTTTTGTAAAGTTTTTCAAATTCGTTCGGCTCAAAATTTCTGTTTTCAGGATAGCGTTCTTTCCCTTTCTCATCCCAATAAATATAGTCGCACTTTATACCCTCAACTTCCCAATCGTAACGAACTGTACCGTAAAGGCAGGCTTTTGTTATGTCTGCTTTGTTCAGAACCGCTTTGATAAGATTTGCATTTCTGAGGTCTGTTTTGCAAAGGTATGCTCCACTGAGATTTGCCCCGGTGAGGTTTGCTCCTCTGAAGTCTGTTCTGCGTAGATATGCTCTGCTAAAATTTATCTCGCTGAGGTCTGCTCCTCTGAGGTCTGCACTGCTGAAGTTTGCCCCGCTGAGGTCTGCCCCGCTAAGGTCCGCGCTGCTGGAGATTGTCCCTCTGAGATTTGCTCCTCTGAGATTTGCTCCTCTGAGATTTGCTCCTCTGAGGTTTGCTCCTCTAAGATTTGCCTCTCTAAGACTTGCATTGATGAGATTTGTCTCCCTGAAAAATACCTCTTTCAGAAATGCCTCGCTGAGAAATGCTTCCCTCAAATCAGGCTTCACATTGGGATTCCTTTCCCGCCACTCGTTCCAAGCTTCAACCCCCTGTTTCAAAATCCTAAAATGTTCTTCATTTGCCATTAGATTACCACCTTACTTACATGACACAGAAAATACAAAAATTGCCTGAGGATCACCAGTGTCGTAATAATAAGTTTTTTCATAAGATTCCTGTAAAATGTGTCGGTTCCTGTTCATCCCAAAAGTTTCAAAACAGCCTGCGTTGTGTCAATAACCGGCTTGCCGAGCGAACCCACAGCTTTTGCAGCATCAGTCAGCCCCTCTCCGCTGATTTCATACCACTTTCTTCTCGGCTGATCTTTGGATGCCTCACTGACGAGTGTCTGAAGGTCGCCGGTGACTTCCCTTGCCTTGTCATTCGGCATGTCTCTGACCATATTTTCAACGGCTGTTGAAAGTTCGTTAAACTTGTCTTTAAGGCTGTCTGTGATCTTTGCGGCTTCGGTTATCTTCTTGTTGATCATTGCGATAGCCTGATCTTTTGCAAAGGCTAGGTCTCCTTTGGCGTTATTAATATTAATAATATCAGGCTGACTTTGAATTCCTAGTCCAATAAGTGAAAGCAGTTTGTCAATATGTATATCCTGTTTCTTTATTTCTCTGTTCTGATATTGAATTATCTCTTTTTGTGTTTCTAGTTTGTTGTATGCCGAACGCAATTCACTTTTCAGTTCGATAAGCAGAAGCGGATCGTTATCGACATATTCCTCCGGTGTCATTTTTCCGGTAATGACAAGTCCGTATTCATCCAACTCCTTTTCAATCACTTCCCGGTCACCTTCAACTGGATCTACGGTCATGGTTACTTTAAGTCCATCCTGCTCGATTCTAACCTTGGCTTTGGTTTCGGGATATTTTTTTCTAAGAACCGACCCAAACTCATTCAGGATTGAGATACCGGCCTGATAATATTCAGGCGGAAACTCAATGGAACGCTCAATGACAGACTCATCTTTCAGTATCCATGAACCCTCATATTTTTCTCGGATTAAATCAGAGATTTGATCGAGAGTTTTTCTGTCAATCTTAATTGCCGAGAGGTTTGCTTCGATGAAATCCATTCCACGATCTGCATCGTTGAGATAGCTTCCGATGAAATCGGTCTGCTTGAGAATTGCTCCTCTGAGATCGGCTCCTCTGAGATCGGCTCCGCTGAGATCGGCTCCGCTGAGATCGGCTCCTCTGAGATCGGCTCCTCTGAGATCGGCTTTCTCCCCATCTTTTCCCCCGGACTCAAACCACTCCTTATGTTTCCTCAGAATTTCATCAAGCTTTTCCTGTTCCATAATCCCCTCCGATTACCACAACTGGTTCCTGTTCATCCCAAAAGCTTCAAAACAGCCTGTGTTGCATCAATAACCGGCTTGCCAAGCGACCCCACAGCTTTTGCAGCATCAGTCAGCCCCTCTCCGCTGATTTCATACCACTTTCTTCTCGGCTGATCTTTGGATGCCTCACTGACGAGTGTCTGAAGGTCGCCGGTGACTTCCCTTGCCTTTTCATCCGGCATGTCTCTGACCATGTTTTCAACGGCTGTTGAAAGTTCGTTAAACTTGTCTTCAAGGCTGTCTGTGATCTTTGCGGCTTCGGTTATCTTCTTGTTGATCATTGCGATAGCCTCGTCTTTCGCAAAGGCTACGTCTCCGCCTGCCTTAATTTTAATGTCGTCTCCCATTCTTCCCCCTGTAATATGTTGTTGGTTGTGAGTGTCTATTTTTTCAGCCTGAACAAATCCCTGAATAGTTTCGGCTGTTGTCTGCCTTTCCTCTCTCTGCTTAACATTGATTGTTGGCGAGACGGTGATATCAGGCTGACTTTGAATTCCCTTACCGACAAGTGAAAGCAGCTTGTCAACCTGAGCCGACTTGTCCTGAAGGAGTTCCTTATGCGTCTCAATTCGAGCCTGAGCAATGCGTAACTCGCTTTTCAGTTCAATAATCAGCGGCCTGTCATTTGTAAATTCTTCAGGAGACATTTGCCCTGTGATGACCAGCCCGTATTCGTTCAGAGTCTCTTCTATAATCTCACGATCTCCGCCGTCAACAGGAACAATTGTCATTTTTACCTTCAGATCGTCCTGTTCAATTCTGATTTTAGCCTTTGTGTCCGGGTACTTTGTTTTAAGGACTTTCCCGAAGTGGTTCAGTATGGAAATACCGGCATGATGATACTCCGGCGGAAATTCGATAAATCTTTCAATCATATCTTCACCGATTTCCGATATGTTTTTGTAAAGCGACTCAAATTCACCCGGGGCGAATTTCTTTTCTTTCGGATATCGTTCTTTCCCTTTCCGATCCCAATACACATAATCACATTCAACACCGTCAATTATCCAGTCTTCACGGGAAGTGCCGTAAAGTTTTACACCTGTTATCTTTGCGCCGGTAAAATCTGCATTGCGGAGGTCCGCATTTGTGAAGTCTGCGTTATCAAGGTCTGCGCCTCTGAGATATGCGCCTCTGAGATTTAAGCCGCTGAATGATTTGTCCCCGGCCTTATGGGTTACGAGTAACTTACGGACTGTGTAATTTTCCATGATCGTGCCAGTGAATCGGGCGAGTTCGGTTTTCTGAGAATTTTTCCAACACACATTTGTAAGATCAGTTTCATTGTCAAAGCGGGTGTTTCTGAGGAGCGCGGCTGCAAATTTCGCATTTTGAAGGTCAGTGTTCCGAAAGTCTGTTCCGCCCAGGGAAGAAAGTGAAAGTCCCAATCTCCGCAGAGGAGCAAATTGTTCGTCTCCCTTCAAGGCTCTCAATCCAATATAATATCCTAATATCAAAATGAGAATTGCTATCCCTGCCTCTGTCACTATCTCTATCTCTGTCACTGCCGCTATCTCTGCCACTGACACTGACACTGCCGCCACCACTGCCCCTATCACTAGTGTCCCTGCCCCTGCTACTGCCCCTGCCCCTACTACTGTCATTACCCCTGCCACCGCCCCCACCACTCCTATTGCCACTACCACTACCACTGCCACTGAGATTCCCGGTGTCCCTGCTACTGTCCCTGCCACTGTCTCTGCCATTGCCATTGCCATTGCCACAGGATAAAATTTTCTGCCTTTAATAGCGATGATCATTATAAGAAAGGAAGATATAGATATAAATAAGGCTAAAGATATAAAAAGTTGAGTATATCTATCAGCTAGCTTAAAGATATCTTCTATCATAAGAAAAAGCCAGGTGCTTGGAACAAATGAAAGAGAGCCAGAGTACACAGAGGAAAGCAGAAAAATACAATACCGCAACAAAAGAAAACGGCCCTCCAATCCTGCTTTTGCATTGCTGAAATCTGCATCCGCAAATTTGGCTCCTTTGAAATCTGTTCCTCTGATATCTGTGTTGGCAAGGTTTGCACTGTTAAGATTTGCCTTTCTAAGCTTTGCCCCTCTGAGGTCTGCTCCTCTAATATCTGCTCTTCCGAGATCTGCCCTGTCAAGTTTTGCTCCTCTGAGATATACTTCTCTGAGGTCTGCCTTTTCGAGATGAGCCCATATGAGGTCTGCTCTCCTGAGATCAGGCTCGGTATCAGGATTCTTCTCCCGCCATTCATTCCACGCTTCAATCCCCTGTTTCAAAATCCTAAGATGTTCTTCATTTGCCATCAGATCACCTCTTAATTTAAACGATACAGAAAATAAAAAATTCCCGCATTCCATCAAATTTAGTGGCAACTTTATATGCAGCATAAAAATAAGTCAATGGGGTGGAGAGAGTATTCAGAGGGGGCAATTTGCGCTTTTCGCCGAGCGTTTGTCACTTCTTCAAACTTTCGGGAAAGGGCCGGTTAAATGAAAAGTGGATTCCGGGTCAGAATGGCAGGGGCAGCTTGAGCTCTTAGCAAGGCGTGCTCTGCCGATTAATTCACAGCTTAACGCCCCTGCCATTCTGTCCGGAACGACAGCGTGTTTTGGTGCGGGGAAATAAATTGGCGTGATCCTTTAATATGTGATTTGTGATTGAAAACTTTCCGGGAAAGGGCCGGTTAAATGAAAAGTGGATTCCGGGTCAGAATGGCAGGGGCAGCTTGAGCTTTGAGCAAAGCGTACTTTGTCGGTTAATGCACAGCTTAACGCCCCTGCCATTCTGCCCGGAACGACAGCGTGTTTTGGCGCGGGGAAATAAATTGGCGTGATCCTTTAATATGTGATTTGTGATTGAAAACTTTCCGGGAAAGGGCCGGTTAAATGAAAAATGGATTCCGGGTCAGAATGGCAGGGGCAGCTTGAACTCTTAGCAAGGCGTACTTTGTCGATTAATGCACAGCTTAACGCCCCTGCCATTCTGCCCGGAACGACAGCGTGTTTTTATGCGGTTCGATAAATTAGCGTGATCCTCGTGATCCTTTAATATGTGATTTGTGCTTCGGAATCTTCCGGGAAAGGGCTGGTTAAATGAAAAGTGGATTCCGGGTCAGAATGGCAGGGGCAGCTTGAGCTCTTAGCAAGGCGTACTTTGTCGGTTAATGCACAGTTTAACGCCCCTGCCATTCTGCCCGGAATGACAGCGTGTTTTGGCGCGGGGAAATAAATTGGCGTGGTCCTTTAATGTGTGATTTGTGATTAAATGAAAAGTGGATTCCGGGTCAGAATGGCAGGGGCAGCTTGAGCTCTTAGCAAGGCGTGATCTGCCGATTAATGCACAGCTTAACGCCCCTGCCATTCTGCCCGGAATGACAGCGTGTTTTAGTGCTGTGAAATAAATTAGCGGAGATATTAAGGTGTCCCCAAAGGCAAAACCTCACAAGCCACCCAATCAAGCCGCCCCTTCCGCCTCTCCCAATCCGGCATAACCCGTGAAAGCAGCCCATAAAATTCAGTCCCGTGGTCATGGTGCTTCAGATGACACATCTCATGCATAATCACATACTCCACACAGTGAGAAGGCACCTTTATCAGTTCCGGGTTCAGAAGAACAACGCCGCCCTTTGTGCAACTGCCCCACCGGGTTTTCATTTTCCGGATGCGGAACACAGGCCGGCGAATCTCATATTTCCTAAGCTTCTCATAACAGAAATCGACCTTGACCGTAAAGTAATTCAAAGCCTTCTCCCGATACCACTCTTCCGTCAGGGTCTTTATCCGTCTAACGTCGTCCCTGTCCCGGACATGCACGGTCAGATATCCGCTTTTCAGTTTCACGCCCTCGGGTTTGCCCTGCAATATTTTCAGACGGTACTGCCGTCCGAGGTATCGCCATGTCTCACCGCTGACATACTGCCTGGGCGCAACCACCGGCCTCGTTTTCTCAAAACTGCTCTGCTGTCTCAGTATCCAGGGCGCCCGTTTTTTCACCACCTTCCGGATGGCTTCCATATCCTTCCCCTCCGGTGCGGTGACGGTGACGGTCATATCCGGGTTGACGCTGATCCCCAGGGTTTTGCGTCTGCTCTGTTTCAGGGTGAAGCGGATGGTCCGGGAACCGAACCGGACGGAATGTTCATCGCTCTGGCTCATACCGCATACCTCTTCTTTGCAATCTCCAGGCATTTCTCCATGATCAGATCTATGTCATCCTCGCTCAGATCCACGCCCCGCTCATCCCGGATTTCATACAGGTAATCCTCGATCTCATTGAGCATAGAGTTCTGAATATCCAAGTTACGGACCCAGTCCACCACTTTCAGCCGCCGGATGATCTCATCCGTTTTCAGTCCGATATCCGCGGATATGTCGGCAATATCCTCCTGACCGTATCCGTCCAGCACATCCCGTGCCACGCCGTAAAAAGCCGGGGCCACCGGGTATTTCCTAAGTTTTGACGGAAGATCATCCTCCTTCCGCTCCCGGACCGCCTCCATGATCTCCCGGGATGTTTTCAGATATTCAAGATCGGAAATCCGCTTCTCCCGGTACGCCTCTATGGTCTCTTCCAGCATCTTTGAGAATTTTTTATAAAACGCCGGGTCCTCCTCCATCTTCTCACTGATGGTCTTTTTTGTCCGATGGGCAATGGTGTCCGCTTTGGCGCCCGTTCCTTCGATCTTTTCCACTTCACGGGCAAACGCATCTTTGTCAAAGATGTTCACCAGTTCGGTCATCTGACTGACATCTTCTGTTGTAACATGCTTGTCAATCAGCTTTCGGATACGATCCTCATATTCCTTGAAGTCAATGGTTTCCGCATACCGCTGCCTCACAGATCGCCTCAGCCCCATGAAGAATTTCAGGTCGGCCTTATACATGCTGATCTTTTTCTCAGACGTTTTCATGACAAATTTCTCAGATGACAGGGCGATTTCAAGGGTACGGGCGTACGCTGACAGACGCTCACAGAACTGAAGGCGCAGCTCCTCATCAGCGAGAAGCGTCTCGTATGCCTCCTCGTCTTTCCGGTTCCGCACGGTTTTGAAGATGTCCCACAGTTCGGAATGTCGCTGGGGCAGTCTCCGGACTTCCTCACTGATATTGGTGAGCGCCCTTTCCAGGTCTTTCTCATCAAATCCGGCCAAAGCCGAGTATGTGGTCAGTGCTTTGTCCAGCTCCCCGAGGATGCCGTAGTAATCTAAGATATACCCGAAATCTTTGCCCTCACACAGCCGATTGACCCGTGCGATGGCTTGGAGCAGGGAGTGTTCCCTTAATCTCCGGGCGATGTAGAGGACGGTGTTCCGGGGTTCGTCAAATCCGGTGAGAAGTTTGTCCACCACGATCATGATTTCCGGATGTTCCGCATACTTGAATTTCTCAATAATGGCAGCATTGTATTTGTCCTCACTGCCATACTGTTTCATCATCTTTTTCCAGAAGACCTGAACCTCGTCTGTGATCTCCTGATCCACTTCGTCATGGCCTTCACGGGTATCCGGGCCTGAGATCAGGACTTCGGATGAGACAAATTCGGATTCGTCCAAGTAGTCTTTGTATCTGAGCGCGGCCTTTTTGGACGGGGTCGTCAGTTGGGCTTTGTAAGGGGTTCCTTTGAGCAGTTTCTTAAAGTGAAGACTGATATCGTAAGCCACCTCCATGATTTTCTGGTCCGCCTTGTTCAACTGGTCTGCGGTGCTGAACTTTTTCTTCAGGTCTTTTTTCTGCTCCGGTGTCAGATTGGCGGTATGCCGCTTGAACCATTTGTCCATATTCTTTTTGTCAACAAACTGGTCCGCGTGGCGGCCTTCGTAGAGCAGGGGAACCACGACATTATCTGCCAAGGCGTCATCAATGGTGTAGGGGAAGATGAATCCGCCGAATTTCAGGGCGGTGTTCTTGTCCTTTTTCGTCAGGGGCGTGCCGGTGAATCCGAGGTAGCAGGCTTTGGGAAGGATCTTTCTCATGATGGAATGGTTCAGCCCGTACTGGCTCCGGTGGCTCTCATCCACCAGGACAAAGATTTCCGTGGATTCGTTCCGTACTTTCTTTTTCCGTATGCCGGACATGAACTTGTCTATGATGGTGGTGACAATGCTCTCTTTGTTTTTTGAAATCAGGTCCATGAGATCCTTACCGCTCTCTGCCCTCACCGCTTCTTTTCCGCATTGGAGAAAGGTGGTGTGTATCTGGCTGTCCAAGTCTTTCCGGTCTGTGACCAGTATCACTCTGGGGTTTTTTATGGATGGCTCAAGGGTGATCGCCTTTGCCAGCATCACCATGGTCAGAGATTTTCCGCTTCCCTGTGTGTGCCATATCACTCCGCCTTTTCTGGCACCGTTTTCGTCATATTCCCGGATTCGTTCCAGGGTCTCTTTTACGGTGAAATATTGCTGATATCTGGCAATTTTCTTCACTCCCGCGTCAAACAGGGTGAACTGGTAAGTTAGTTCCAAAAGCCGGTCCGGACGACAGAGGCTGTGAAGGGTGCGGTCCTGAACCGTGACTTCCCGGTCTCCCTGCTGTTCCAGGTCATCGAAATACGCACGGGTATAGGCAAAGGCTTGGGTAAAGATTCCGGTTTTCTGTTCGGGGGTGAGGGGCTGATTCACGATTGCGGAGACTTCCTGTTCGGTTCCTTTTTCTCTCCACACGGACCAGAATTTGGCGGGTGTGCCGGTGGTGGCGTACTTGGCTTCGTTTTTACTGATGGCGAGGATGAGCTGGGTGTATGTGAACAGGGCGGGGATTTCATCTTCGGACTGGTTTCGGATGTTCTGTGAAACTGCCTGTTCAATGGGTGTGTCCATATCCGGGCGTTTGCATTCGATGACGGCAAAGGGGATGCCGTTGACAAAAAGCACGATGTCCGGTCTCCGGGTTTTGTCGCTGCGGGTGCGGGCGACTTCAAATTCCGGGACTGCGTGAAAGCGGTTGTTTCGGATTTCTTTCCAGTCGATGTATTTGAGGGAGAAGCTCTTTTTGTCGCCGTTAATGGTCTGCTCAAGGCTTTTGCCGAGGCAGAGGAGATCACAGACTTTCTCATTCTCCCGGATGAGGCCTTCGGGTGTGATCTCTTTCAGGGAACGGATCGCATTTCGGATGTTGGCCTGGGTGAATTTGTATGTCCGTTTTTTGTAGGTGATCCGGTTATGCTCCCGGAGCCATTGTTCCAAAACTGTGTCCAGAATCACATTGCTGTTTTTTTCTCGCCTGGCTTTCATTGCCTCGGTTGGAGAGAGGCAGGTGTAGCCCAGGTTTGCAAGCACCTGAAGGGCGGGTATTTGGGAGATGTGGGCTTCTTTTAAAGATGGGGTGTCGGGCATGGAATGGCTCCTTAATCATTTTTGTCGTGCCCTGAGCTTGTCGAAGGGCGGATTTGGCCGGTTAAGAGTTTTTGCATGAGTCCTTTTTTCTGCTGTTTCAGGGCTTCGAGTTTTTGGTTAAGGAGGTCGATTTCTTTGTCGCAGGCGGTGAGGACTGCGGCGATTTTGGTCTGTTCTTTTAATGTTATTTTGGGTATTTCAATATTACCAACAATCGTTGTATTCAAATTTTTTTGCGTTCCAGGTTGCCCACTATTAGAAAGTTTTTCTGTAATATAAGATATGTAATGGTATAAAAAATATTTATCTAACACTTTTGAAAAATTACTGATTAGTACAAATCCATCATGAATGCAGGCAGGAAAATCTACAATTCTTGGCACACCAATGGTTGCACAGATAGACATTATGAAATCCCCTTTATTAACCGCTACACTTTTGCTTGCTCCCAAGTCTGATAAATATTGAGAAGCTGATTTTATATACATATTTGTGGATGTAACGTCAGAAATTCTTATCCAACCACGCCCTTGAGTTGCGAAATATTTAGGATCAGTTATCGGACGAGGGGATGCTCCTCTTTTTATTAATGCATTATTACCAAGTTTATCTTTTTTCCAACTTTTTTTTCTGAACTCTTCAAACCGCTTCTTCCCCGTCAAAAGCTGCTGCATCAGCCCTTTTTTGCGCCGGGTTTTGGCCTGGATAAGCTCTTGAGTGAGTTCAATGGCTTTGTCCCATGTGGTAAGGATTTTGGCGATTTTTTGTTGTTCGGGGTATGGAGGATAAGGTATCTTTAACTTAGAAAATTCCCCCTGCCCCAATGTTTTATTTCTGCCAGCCCCGCCGGGCGATGCCAAACCCAAAGAATGCTTACCTATGGGGCTTTTAAAGAAGTACAAAACATAATCCAAGTCTGTAATTTGGGGTTTTGCTTTATACATGGGAAATCTGTGCGATGCTATTTTGCCCTTCTCAAGATCAGTTGTTTTTGCAACAGCCTGTTCCCAGGCAAATACGATATTCAGAACAAGGCAATTCGTTTCAATCCAGAATACTGATTTATTGCCAATTTTTTCACCCGTCACAGGTTCTTTATGAAAAAGACCTTTTCCATGTGATCGGATACCAATTTCCTCATATATCTCATCTGGTTCAACCTTTACAGACTTTCTGATCCGGGTAAATAAGCTATCGATCTTCTTAGTTTCCCAATCCTCCGGTATCCACCCCAGCTTCGTCTTCTTATATCCCTTCCGATTCTCATTCACCGCCATCTCTTACCTCTCTATCTCATTTTATATTCACTTCAACAGGTTATTCTTTTTCAAATTGCCAGCCGTTCTTGAATATGTCTGTGCAAAACAATCAATTCATTCTGGCTGAGACTATCTATTGCCGTTAGCAATGACGACAAAGGGACCCTCAATTGTACAACACTCTCCTGCTTTGACACATTTTGCTGCAATAATTCTTTAATCCGTTGGGCATCATCCCATACATCTGATGCGCTCATCATCTTTTCTTCTGGTTCGTGGGCCGATTTGAGTTCCATTTGAGACCTCCTCTGAAATGATGATTTTTCGGGTGTGTCCCATTTACCCATCATGTCATTCCTGCCAAATTGAAAGACGGATATTTTCCGACTTCGGCAACAGTGGATTCCGGGTCAAAAGTGAAAAAATGTCCCATTTTTTCACTTTTGCCCGGAATGACAGGTGGACACACCCCCGACTTCGGCAACAGTGGATTCCGGGTCAAAAGTGAAAAAATGTCCCATTTTTTCACTTTTGCCCGGAATGACAAGTGGGACACACCCGATTTTTCAAGTCTGTTTGAACCATGTTACCCATACAACCCCAACTCCTCCAAATACCCCGCCATCTCCCCCTGAACCCTCTCCAACTCCGCATCAATCCCCTCAATCACCCGCTGTTCAGCGGTCACATCAACCTCCTCCTCTTCCTCAAACGTATCCACATACCGGGGAATATTCAGATTAAAATCGTTCTCCGCTATCTCCGCCTTTGTGGCCCGGTAAGCATATTTGTCCACTGATTCAAAAGCCGCATAAACGTCAAATATTTTCTGAATATCCTGCTCCCGGAGCTTGTTCTGATTCTTCCCCTGCTCAAACTCCCGTGAGGCATCAATAAACAGCACATCCTCATGCACTCTCCCTTTGCTGAATATCAGAATGGCAGCCGGAATGCCTGTGCCGTAAAACAGATTGGGCGGCAGCCCGATCACCGCATCAAAATAATTCTCCTCCACCAGAGCTTCCCGAATCTTCCCCTCACCAGCCCCCCGGAACAGAACCCCGTGAGGCACAATTACCCCCACCTTGCCAGTCTCAACGGCAGTCTCAATCATGTGCGTGATAAAGGCATAATCCCCCTTGCTCTTTGGCGGAATCCCCCGGTGGAACCGCCTGAATCTGTCGGCCTGAGCCTCCTTCGCCCCCCATTTGTCCAGAGAAAACGGCGGATTGGCAACCACAATATCAAACTTCATCAACTGATCCCCTTCAATGAGCCGGGGGTTTCTCAGCGTATCCCCCCACTCCAGCCGGGCCTGATCTCTCCCATGCAAAAACATGTTCATACGGGCCAGCGCCCATGTGGAGCCGTTGCTCTCCTGGCCATACAGGGAATAATCCTGTCCGCCAATCTCAGTCGCCGCACGAATCAGCAGAGACCCGGAACCGCAGGTCGGATCGCATATCCGGTCTCCCCTTTCCGGCTGCATCAGCTTTGCCAGCAACATCGCCACACCGTCCGGCGTGTAAAACTCCCCGCCCTTTTTCCCGGCATCACTGGCAAATTTGGAGATCAGATACATGTAAGTATTCCCGATAATATCCGAGTTCCCGATCCTCGACGGCCGCAAATCCAGAACAGATGAGGAAAAATCTTCAAGCAGGTGTTTCAGCCGGGCATTCCGGTCTCTGGTCTGCCCCAGGTTTGCCTCGGAATTGAAGCTGATATTCCGAAACACCCCTTCCAACTTGGCCTTGTTGGCCTCCTCGATATTTGACAGGGCGATGTCGATCCGCTCGCCGATATTGTCAGCATTTCTTTTTTCATACAGATAATCAAAACTGCTCTTTTCCGGCAGAACAAACCGCTCCCGGGCCATGCGGCGTTTTACCCTGTTTTTATCCCCTTTGAACGTCTTTGCGTATTCTTCGTGCTTGTCTTTCCACAAATCACTCAGATATTTCAGAAACAGAAACGTCAGAATGTAATTTTTATATTCACTGGGATCAACCACTCCCCGGAACGTGTCACATACTTTCCATGCCACATCATTGATTTGCTTTTGTCGCGTTTCTCCGTTGATCTTTATCTTATTATTTTGCTTATCCTGCTTATTCTGATGACTGAATTCCTTACGCTCTTTCTTGTCAAGATATTTGCCAATCTCCTTTTTGGGAAACCCCTTTTTCCTTTTTTCAGCCCTCCCTCTGCCGACGATTTTGTCAGAACCGGCGGGAAAGGAATCTTTGCTGTCATCATCGTATCTGACATAGACCTTTCCCTGTCTGACAGTGGTAACCGTTGCCAAGTGATATTCATCATCCTTGCGGGCGATGATTCTGTCGTTTTTTTTCCAGTCCATTGTTTTTCCAGTCTCTTTACTTTTGTTCAGTGTTCAGCACATTAACTTATAAGTTCATCCCTTCTGCCCGGCTTGGATTGCCAAATCCGAGTCGTTGAATTTGATAATTCGGAAGGAATCTTCACAGTTATTAAACCATAAAAATGATAAATGCAAGGAAAAAAAATCAGATATGCCATTTTGTTCATATTCAGACTGTGCTGTGTTTCAAGAAAACCATGTCATTCCCGGGCTACCAACTTAAAGCAGGATATTTCACAGAAAAATTTATGGCTTTCCGACTTCAGAAACTTCAAAACAAAACCGTGTCATTCCCGCGTTATCGGCCGAGTTCAACTTGCTGACTTCGGAAACTTCGGAAACTTCAAAACAAAACCATGTTATTCCCGCGGGAATGACACGGGTTTTGGTGCCATCGGCCGGAATCGGCTTTCTGACTTCGGAAACTTCAAAACAAAACCATGTCATTCCCGCACCATCCTGCGAGCTCGGCTTGTTGGCTTCGGAAACTTTGACTTTGCTCAGCTTGTTGACCTCGAAAGCGGGAATCCACTGCTCCTGGATTGAAAAATTTCATTTTACCGCTCAAAGCACCAAAACCCGTGTCATTCCCGCACCATCCTGCGAGCTCGGCTTGTTGGCTTCGGAAACTTTGACTTTGCTCAGCTTGTTGACCTCGAAAGCGGGAATCCACTGCTCCTGGATTGAAAAATTTCATTTTACCGCTCAAAGCACCAAAACCCGTGTCATTCCCGCTCCATCGTGTGAGCTCGACTTGTTGGCTTCGGGAAGTTTGACTTTGCTCAGCTTGTTGACCTCGAAAGCGGGAATCCACTGCTCCGGGATTGAAAAATTTCATTTTACCGCTCAAAACACCAAAACCCGTGTCATTCCCGCTCCATCGTGTGAGCTCGACTTGTTGGCTTCGGGAACTTTGACTTTGTTCAGCTTGTTGACTTCCATTTTACCGCTCAAAACACCAAAACCCGTGTCATTCCCGCTCCATCCTGTGAGCTCGACTTGTTGGCTTCGGGAACTTTGACTTTGTTCATCTTGTTGACTTTGAAAGCGGGAATCCACTGCTCCGGGATTGGAAAATTTCATTTTACCGCTCAAAACACCAAAACCCGTGTCATTCCCGCTCCATCGTGTGAGCTCGACTTGTTGGCTTCGGGAACTTTGACTTTGCTCAGCTTGTTGACCTCGAAAGCGGGAATCCACTGCTCCGGGATTGAAAAATTTCATTTTACCGCTCAGAACACCAAAACCCGTGTCATTCCCGCACCATCCTGCGAGCTCGACTTGTTGGCTTCGGGAACTTTGACTTTGTTCAGCTTGCTGACCTCGAAAGCGGGAATCCACTGCTCCGGGATTGAAAAATTTCATTTTACCGCTCAGAACACCAAAACCCT
>JAUCGI010000202.1:0-5197 GCA_030378035.1 Desulfobacterales bacterium HSG2 | reverse complement strand
TCCACTGCTCCGGGATTGAAAAATTTCATTTTACCGCTCAGAACACCAAAACCCGTGTCATTCCCGCACCATCCTGCGAGTTCGACTTGTTGGCTTCGGGAACTTTGACTTTGCTCAGCTTGTTGACTTTGAAAGCGGGAATCCACTGCTCCGGGATTGGAAAATTTCATTTTACCGCTCAAAGCACCAAAACCCGTGTCATTCCCGCTCCATCCTGCGAGCTCGGCTTGTTGGCTTCGGGAATTTTGACTTTGCTCAGCTTGTTGACTTTGAAAGCGGGAATCCACTGCTCCGGGATTGAAAAATTTCATTTTACCGCTCAGAACACCAAAACCCGTGTCATTCCCGCACCATCCTGCGAGTTCGACTTGTTGGCTTCGGGAACTTTGACTTTGCTCAGCTTGTTGACCTCGAAAGCGGGAATCCACTGCTCCGGGATTGAAAAATTTCATTTTACCGCTCAAAACACCAAAACCCGTGTCATTCCCGCGGGAATGACATGGTTTTGTTCTGGAAGTTTTCAAAGTCAGGAAGCCGATCCCGGGCGATGGCGCGGGAATGGCACTGACCCCGAAAGCGGGAATCCGCCGCCTCCGGGATACTGCCAAAACCCGTGTCATTCCCGAGGGAATGACATGGTTCTTTGTGGTGACATGAAATTTTTCAGTGGATTCCCGCTTTCGGGTCAACAAGTTGAGCAAAGCCGGAGTTTCCGAAATCAACAAGTCGAGCCTGCATGACGGAGCGGGAATGACACGGGTTTTGGTGTTTTGAGCGGTGACATGAGATTTTTCAGTTCCGGAGCGGTGGATTCCCGCTTTCGTAGTCAACAAGTTGAGCAAAGCCGGAGTTTCCGAAGTCAACAAGTCGAGCCTGCATGACGGAGCGGGAATGACACGGGTTTTGGTGTTTTGAGCGGTGACATGAAATTTTTCAGTCCCGGAGCGGTGGATTCCCGCTTTCGGGGTCAACAAATTGAGCAAAGCCGGAGTTTTCGAGGTCAACAAGTCGAGCCCGCACGACGGAGCGGGAATGACATGGTTTTTTTTGTGGGTGACATGAAATTTTTCAGTTCCGGAGCGGTGGATTCCCGCTTTCGGGTCAACAAGTTGAGCAAAGCCGGAGTTTTTGAGGTCAATAAGTCGAGCTCGCACGACGGAGCGGGAATGACATGGTTTTTTTTGTGGGTGACATGAAATTTTTCAGTTCCGGAGCGGTGGATTCCCGCTTTCGGGATCAACAGCCGGAGTTTCCGAAGTCAACAAGTCGAGCCTGTATGACGGAGCGGGAATGACACGGGTTTTGGTGTTTTGAGCGGTGACATGAGATTTTTCAGTTCCGGAGCAGTGGATTCCCGCTTTCGTAGTCAACAAGTTGAGCATAGCCGGAGTTTCCGAAGTCAACAAGTCGAGCCTGTATGACGGAGCGGGAATGACACGGGTTTTGGTGTTTTGAGCGGTGACATGAAATTTTTCAGTTCCGGAGCGGTGGATTCCCGCTTTCGTAGTCAACAAGTTGAGCATAGCCGGAGTTTCCGAAGTCAACAAGTCGAGCCTGCACGACGGAGCGGGAATGACATGGGTTTTGGTGGTATTTTTGTTGTTCTGAGCGGTAAAATAAGCGGGAAACAGACGGAGGTTGCGGATTCCCTCCGATTACCACAACTGGTTCCTGTTCATCCCAAAAGCTTCAGAACAGCCTGCGTTGTGTCAATAACCGGCTTGCCGAGAGACCCCGCAGCTCTCGCAGCCTCAGTCAGACCCTCTCCGCTGATCTCATACCACTTTCTTCTCGGCTGATCTTTGGATGCCTCAGTGACGAGCGTCTGAAGGTCGGCGGTGACTTCCGCTGCCCTGTCATCCGGCATCTCTCCGATCATGTTCCCAACGGCTGTTGAAAGTTCGTTAAACTTGTCTTCAAGGCTGCCTGTGATCTTTGCCGATTCGGTTATCTTCTTGTTGATCATTGCAATAGCAAAGGCCATGTCTCCGCCTGTTTTAATCTGTACAACAAACATTGACATAAGTTTTATGAGATGCTCATTTGCCTGATATCTTTGCCCTTCCAAGCCCTTGATCCTAGTTTCATAATTCTGCGTTATTTCTCTCAGTGCCTCATCCGCATAGTCTTTGTGCAGGACAGTAAAAACAGCATGGGGCTGACATCTCGAATGTAAGCTGTCCAATCTGAGATCAAATTCAGGATTCCTTTCGCTTATTGCCTGAACCACATAATCTATGATTACAATATCAATAGGTGTGAAGCCGTGTTCAAAATAGTAGCTCAGCGTAGGCAGTTCCTTATATAGTTGCTCAAATTCCCCCGGTCTGAAATCTCTGTCTTCCGGCATACGTTTTATCTCTTCAATATCCCAATAAACATAATCACACTTTATGCCATCAATTCTCCAATCGTCCCGGCTTGTGCCGTAAAGTTTGGCCCCTGTTATATTTGCATTCTTTAAATTTATCATGATGAGGCTTGTGTTTCTGAGATCGGCTTCGCTAAGATCGGCCTCGCTGATATCGGCTTCATTGAGATTGGCTCCGCTGAGATCGGCCCCGCTGAGATCGGCCCCGCTGAGATCGGCTCCGCTGAGATTGGCTCCGCTGAGATCGGCCTCGCTGATATCGGCTTCATTGAGATTGGCTCCGCTGAGATCGGCCCCGCTGAGATCGGCTCCCCCGAGATTGGTTTTGCTGAGATCGGCTCCGCTGAGATCGGCCCCGCTGAGATTTGTTTTGCTGAGATCGGCTTCTCTGAGATTTGCTTTGCTGAGAACGGCTCCCCTGAGAACGGCTCCCCTGAGAACGGCTTCCCTGAGATCGGCCCCGCTGAGATTGGCTTTGGTGAGTTTTGCTTCCCTGAGATTGGCTCTTCTGAGATTGGTTCCGACGAGATAGGCTCCGATGAGAATGGATTTGCTGAGATTGGCCCTGCTGAGATTGGCCCTGCTGAGAATGGATTCGCTGATATCGGATTCGCTAAGATCGGCTTCTCTGAGATCGGCTTCTCTGAGATCGGCTTTCCTGAGATTGGTTCCGATGAGACTGATTTTCCTGAGATCGGCTCCTTTGAGATCGGCGTTCCTGAGATCGGCTCCTTTGAGATTGGCGTCCCTGAGATTGGCTTTTTTGAGATTGGCTTTGCTGAGAAATGCTCCGATGAGAACAGATCCGCTGAGATTGACTTTTCTGAGATTTGCTTCTCTGAGAACGGCCCCGCCGAGAAGGGCGTTGCTGGCATCGGCTTCACTGAAAACAGAACCGCTGAGATTGGCATTGCTGAGAACGGCTTCGCTGAGAACGGCCCTGCTGAGATTGACTCCGCTGAGATTGACTCCGCTGAGGTTGACTCTGCTGAGATTGATTTCCCTAAGATCGGCTTTGCTGAGTCTGGTTCCGCTGAGATTGGCCCCGCTGAAATCGGTCCCGCTGAGAATGGCCCCGTTGAAATCGGCCCCGATGAGAGCGGCCCCGATGAAATTGGCCCCGCTGAGATCGGTTCTGCTGAAGTCGGCCCCGCTGAGAACGGTCCTGCTGAAGTCAGTCCCGCTGAGATCGGTCCCGCTGAGATCGGTCCCGCTGAGAATGGCCCCGCTGAAATTGGCCCCGCTGAGATCGATCCCGCTAAGATCGGCCCCGCTGAGATTGGCTCCGCTGAGGTCTTTAAACCCATTCCTAACTGATTCAGTTAAATTTTTTTGCAAATATGTCCCTTCATCCAGACCTTTTTCTACCCATTTTGGGATACCTATCGCTCCCCTGAGGTATGCACAGCTAAGATTGACTTTGATGAGATCGACTCCCCCGAGACTGGCTCCGCTGAAATTGGCTCCGCTGAGATTGGCTCCAATGAGATTGGCTCCAATGAGATTGGCTCCGCGAAGAGTGACTCTTCTGAGATCGGTATCTCTGAAATCGGCATCTCTGAGATCGGCTCCGACAAGTTTGGCTCCGCTGAGATTGACTCCGATTAAATTAGCTTCCCTGAGAACGGCGCAAAAAAGATTGGCTTCACAGAGATTGGTTTCACAGAGATTGGCTTCACGGAGATTGGCTTCACGGAGATTGGCTCCGCTGAGATCAGGTCGTATCGTTAGATTATCATTCCGCCACTTGTTCCACAGTTCAACTCCCTGTTCCAAAATTCCAAGATGTCCTTCATTTGCCATCAGATCACCACCTTATTTATATATGATACAAAAAATAAAAATTCCCACATTCCACCGAATTTGGTGGCAACTTTATATGTAGCATAAAAATAAATCAATGGGGCGGAGAGAGTATTTAGGGGGGCAATTTTCTACTTTTGGGTAAGCATTTTTGACTTCGGGAGTTTTTTGGCGCGGTCGGTTGATTACCGTTCAAAACAAAACCGTGTCATTCCCGCGTCATCAGCCAAGCTCGGCTTGTTGACTTCGGAAATTTCGGCTTTGCTCAACTTTGTTGATTTTGAAAGCGGGAATCCACTATTTTCTGTTTATTATTACCGTTCAAAACAAAACCACTCAGAATAAAACCGTGTCATTCCCGCGCCATCGGCCCGGGGCTCGACTTGTTGACAATACCAAACGCCCACGTTCCTCACCATAAGGCAATCTGCTGATTTGTCCCTCAAGTTTGAGGCATTCGTTTTCTTCAACAGGTGGCTTAATTGTTTCCAAGCGAGGGTTTTCAATATGAGGCACAGAATTTGACCCGACCTTTTCAGTGACATCAATATCGGCATCACGAACAGACCAGATATCAGGGGATTCTCTCCTTAATCGCTGTGTAATGTCATTGCTGGCCAAAATTATAAGGGCACCGGATGATTGTGATATGATTTCATTCCGTTGTTCATTTAAATGTCTTAATAAACGAGGCTCATCTGAAACAAGCTCATCAATTTCATGGAGTATGACGACAGAACGTCCTTTGGAACGGATTAATTTGGAAAATGTTTCATGAATCGTGTGAATCAGTCTTCCGGCATCGATGCATGAAGATTGGATAGCCTCCACTGACAAACCTTCAACTTTGGAAAGTTTGTTAATGAATCTTTTTTGCTCATCGATTGTATTGGCTATAATTAGTATCTGCTGAATTTCTCTTTTTTCTTGATTTCCATAGTTTTATATGCTATTTTTCGTTTTTCTGTTCGGGAGGCTCTGAGGGCCTCAGCCGAACTCTGACAATTTTAAAAGGGAGGTAAC
>JAUCGI010000274.1 GCA_030378035.1 Desulfobacterales bacterium HSG2 | reverse complement strand
TCATTTTAATTGTATTTTTCCCTTGCGTTTCTTAATGATTCTGTATATGTATTTGTTTTTACAATTCAGAGGCTCTGCTTACAAGGTAATATTTTCATGGTACTGTCCGAATTAAGGGTCCGTCATTTTCATGTGTTAATTAAGGATCGTGATTTTTTTTAACCTGTGCATCTAATTTCAGATGCTTTGAAAATAAAGAGATCAGGAAATCATAAATGCACAAGTTGTTTTGATTAGCGTTTCTATAAGGAGCAGGTTTGAACACCTGAAATTCGGAGTGACTTGTTTGGGGTGATTCAGCCGCGTCAGGATTTTGGCGATCGTCTGCCAGGACTGACGGGTTGAAATGTTTTTTCAATTTACTGATGTAGGATCCGGGAGGTAAAAATAGCTAGACCGAGACACACAAGAAGGCCGACACGGTCAAACAGGGTAAATATTAATCATCGAATAAGGGCAAAAGAAGTAAGGCTTATAGATCCTGACGGCACTCAGATCGGTGTCGTTCCGACTTATAAAGCTTTAGCGACTGCCGGCGATTACGGCCTTGATTTGGTGGAGATTTCTCCCAATGCAAATCCCCCTGTCTGCAAAATAATGGATTACGGTCGTTATAAATACGAACTGACCAAAAAGCAGCAGGAAGCAAAAAAGAAGCAAAGCACCTTTCAGATCAAGGAGATAAAAGTACGTCCCAAAACCGGAGAGCATGATCTTCAGGTCAAGATCGGTCACATAAAAAAGTTCCTTGAAAAGAAGGACAAGGTCAAAGTGACGGTCATCTTCAGAGGCCGTGAAATCACGCTTTCCAAGATCGGTAGGGGTTTGCTTGAAAAGATTGCCAATGAAACAGACGAATACGCTGTTGTGGAGCAATATCCCAAGTTCGAAGGGCGTACCATGACGATGATATTATCGCCCAAGTGATTACCTTATTTATATAACCCCCCCTTCAGAAAAACCTAACTTTTGTTAACATAAGTTCTCTGAAGGTGCAGGCTCAGTTGAATCCCAACTATGTTGGGGAGGTCATGACACCCGTGAATGAACGCCAGTTCGCGGCCCTGTCGCCGGTTGACTAAGGAAGGCACGAGCGGGTTTGTAGTGTCAGTGTTGCCGGCATGACAAGCCTCCCCAACATTGCCGAGGCAAACCTCACCCTCTTCAAAGGAGAGGCCCTCCGGAGCCTTTAATCCGGCTTTTTCAAAGTGGCGGTTATCAGTATTGTTAATAATTACTATCTGTTAACCGCTCACACCACCTGTTTTTTTAAGCGGGCCTTAAAATTTTGAGCGCCGAAGTATCGTCTTTTCCATGCCTGTGAACATAAACACATAATGCGCGACTTTAAAACACAGAGGACACGGAGAAGTTACAGGGTTCACAGAAACACACTGTGTTTCTCTGTGAATGCTCTGTGGTTTTAAAAAAGCTGCATACGGTATGTAAACACGGACTCGTACATCACTCTGTGGTTAAAAAGCTGCATACGGTATGTAAACACGAACTCGTACATCACTTCGTAAATCCGTACCCGTGATGCGGGTATTGGAAAGCCTGATATTACAGCATTTGTGACCGTTCACCAGGGGTGATGAACTTAAAAAGTGCTGTACTCGTCCGTTCAAACTTTGGATGTAACGCTTTTACTGATGCAAAGGAGACGTCCTTAATTTTAAAGATTTTAGCTGGGTACGGGACAAAAAGCGGATTCCCCTTCGACAGGCTCAGGGAACGATTCTCGGCATTTCCGTCCGGAATGACGGTGTGCCGTTTTTCGGGCATCCGAAGTTTTTGTCCTGTACACAGAGATTTCAGACAAGAAGGAACAGAATATAAATGCCAAAAATGAAAACAAACCGAGGCGCTGCAAAGCGCTTCAAAAGAACGGGAACCGGCAAATTCGTTTATGCAAAATCCCATGCAAATCATATTTTGTCAAAAAAAAGCCGGAAACGTAAAAGAAACTTAAGAAAAAGCCATCTGGTTGACAAAACGAATGTAAAATGCCTGAGGCTGATCATGCCAAATTAATCGGTTGACGGTTGACAGTTGTCAGTTGTCAGTGGTCGGTTGTCAGTGGCGACGAACAACTGACAACTGACAACTGACAACTGACAACCGACAACTGACAACTGACAACCCAAGGAGAAAATTAATGCGTATTAAAAGGGGTTTTAAGGCGAGAAAACGCCGGAAAAAGGTTTTGAAACTTGCCAAAGGATTCCGGGGAGGCCGCAGTAAGTTATTCCGTACTGCGGCTGATGCCGTTGACAAGTCGCTCATGTACTCGTATCGGGATCGCAGGACTCGCAAACGGGATTTCAGAAGACTCTGGATCGCAAGGATTAATGCGGCTTCACGCATGAACGGTCTGAGTTACAGCAAATTCATACACGGATTGAAGCTTGCCAATATTGAACTTGACCGGAAAGTCCTCGCGGAACTGGCAATATCCGATCCTACCGGATTTGCGCAGATCGTTAGTCTGGCGAAAAGTTGAGGCTTGATGGCTTGATGGCTTGATGGCTTGATGGCTTGATGCTTGATGCTTGATGCTTGATGCTTGATGTTTGAAACTTGAGGCTTGAAATTTGAAAGATGGGAGATGGCATCGTCTGTCATTCCGGCGGAATTGAAAAAAATCCGGTCAGGAATTTTTTCAATTCCGAACCGTAGCGTCTGTTGTTCCGAACCGCAACGTCTGTCATTCCGAACCGTAGCGTCTGTTGTTCCGAACCGCAACGTCTGTTGTTCCGAACCGCAACGTCTGTTGTTCCG
>JAUCGI010000273.1 GCA_030378035.1 Desulfobacterales bacterium HSG2 | reverse complement strand
CAGAAACCCAGAAACCCAGAAACACAGAAACCCAGAAACCCAGAAACACAGAAACTCAGAAACTCAGAAACCCAGAAACCCAGAAACTCAGAAACTCAGAAACTCAGAAACTCAACAGAGGAATAAAGGGGGATGCACACATACATGGGAAGATTCCCATAGGTCTTCATTGTATAAACAAGCCAGTAAGTGAGCGTGAAATAATGGAAAAGACCTGCCAGGAAGCCGGTACGAAAACCCTCTGTTAAAGAAACATTTCTCAGTGAAATCAGCAAAGGGACAAGGGCAAACCAGGCAAGCCAGTCAACGCCGACTTTGGGAAAAGAACCGGTAAGCAGCAACCCGCTGAATATGGAGAAAACAACCCGAAATCCGAAACCCGAAGCCGGATTCAAGTTCTGAGTTTCAGGTTTACGTCCTGATTTTACATTCATGTTTTAAGGTTTAAGGTTTAAGGTTTAAGGTTTAAGTTCCAAGTATCGAGCATCAAGCATCAAGCATCAAATATCAAGCATCAAGCATCAAGCATCAAATATCAAGCATCAAATATCAAGCATCAAGCATCAAGCATCAAGCATCAAACATCAAACATCAAGCATCAAATATCAAATATCAAGCATCCAGCATCCAGCATCCAGCATCAAGCATCAAGCATCATCTTTTGTTCTTGACTTTTAAATTAAATTATCCCATTTTGAACGGCAAAAATTGACAGAAACCGAGTTTTCCAGACACAGAAAAATGTCGTAACCGATTATGAAATAAATGTCAAGAAATGCATTCTCAAAAAGTAGGAAGACACTCGGTTTCCGATTACGAATCACACGAATCACACGAATCACACGGAAAAAGATCAGGTTTCACACGATCCGGGCGCGTTTCCGAACCCCTCGGGCGCTGATCATTCGTGGTCATCTGCCGGTAGGAAGACACTCCGGTTTCCGACCACGAATAACGCGAATCATGCGAATCACATTCGTGTCATTCGTACCGGTAGGAAGATACCCCGGTTTCCGACCACGAATAACGCGAATCACATTCGGGTCATTCGTGGTCATTCGTGTCATTCATCTGCCGGTAGGAAGACACCCGGTTTCCGACCACGAATCACGCGAATCACATTCGTGATCATCTGCCGGCCGGAGCACAATGTTACCCACTTTTTTTGGAATGCTCCCGGAAAAGGGAAATAAGACTGAAAATTGAAAATTCTAGTACAGCAACTTGTAAATTCGTCACCCCTCTTATAATGACAAAGGGGGGACGAATTTCCAAGTTGCTGTACTAGGGACAGAGGGAAAAAATGGACAGAATTATCGTTGAAGGAGGTCGCATCCTCAGAGGGGATGTTAAAATAAGCGGCGCGAAAAATGCGGCCCTGCCGATACTGGTATCCGCTCTTCTTGCAGACGGATGGAATACTTATCATAATGTTCCGAATCTTCAGGATGTCCAGAGCATCAAACATCTGCTTTCACATCTCGGCGCAAGAATTGAGACTGAGGAAGATACCGTCCGGATCGACGCGGGCGGCCTTTGCGACTCCGAAGCGCCTTATGATCTGGTGCGGAAAATGAGGGCGTCGGTTCTGGTGCTCGGCCCTCTTGTTGCCAGACTTGGAAAGGCCAGAGTCTCTTTGCCGGGAGGATGCGCCATCGGCGCACGGCCGATTAATCTGCATCTCAAAGGGCTTTCCCAGCTCGGCGCTTCCATCCGGTTGGAACACGGTTATGTCGAAGCTTCATCGGATCGTCTGAAAGGTGGTGATATATATTTTGATATTCCGAGTGTGACCGGAACCGAAAACCTGATGATGGCCGCTGTTCTGGCAGAAGGCAGGACGACGCTTCGCAATTCGGCCCGCGAGCCTGAAATTGTCGCGCTTGCCGATGTTTTAAACGAAATGGGCGCGGACATACACGGTGCCGGAAATTCACTTATTACGATCAACGGCGTTTCATCATTGGAGCCGGCAGAGGTCAGCATCATATCGGACCGAATCGAAGCCGGCACATTTATGGTTGCTTCCGTCCTGACCCGCGGGGATGTGACGCTTCTGAACTGTGAACCGGCCCATCTGAGCGGGGTCATCGACAAGCTCAGGCTGACCGGCGCAGATATGGAAATCGGGGACAAAACCATACGGATAAAAGGATCGGATGAAATCGAAAGCGTTGATGTGAAAACCCTGCCCTATCCCGGTTTTCCCACCGACATGCAGGCCCAGTTCATGGTGCTGATGTCCGTTGCAAAGGGTCTCAGCATTATCTCCGAAACCATATTTGAGAACCGCTTTATTCATGTCAGCGAACTCAGGCGCATGGGCGCGGATATCACTGTATCCGGTAATTCGGCAATTATCAGAGGGGTTCGGATGCTGTCCGGAGCGCAGGTCATGGCCACCGATCTCAGGGCAAGCGCGTCTCTGATTCTGGCCGGCCTTGTCGCCCAGGATAAAACCGAAGTGAATCGGGTATATCATTTAGATCGCGGGTATGAAGCCATTGAGGACAAGTTTGAGCGGATCGGCGCGGCGATTAGGAGAATTGGTCCTCCTTAAATGTTTTGTGTTTTGTGTTTTGTGTTTTGTGTTTGGTATTTTGTGTTTGGTATTTTGTGTTTGGTGTTTGGTATTTTGTGTTTGGTATTTTGTGTTTGGTATTTTGTGTTTGGTATTTTGTGTTTGGTATTTTGTGTTTGGCGGTTCGGACAGGTTTTATCGGCGCAAAATCTGAATCCGCCGCCAGAAATCGAACAGGCTTGCCAGCGAACTTGCCACATAA
>JAUCGI010000054.1:24934-32293 GCA_030378035.1 Desulfobacterales bacterium HSG2 | reverse complement strand
CCTTCTTTTAGTTTGTAGTACACCACTTTTTAGGTTCGTCACCCCTTGGTGAACGGTCAAATGCTTTAATATCAGGCTTTTCAATACCCGCCGTCAAGGAGGTGGTAGTTCCGGCGTTTAGGCGGTGCGGCACCTAAACGCCGGAACTGCAAACTGACATCCCCGATGTTTTTTATTGACTTTTATGTCCGTACTCTGTATATTGATTTAATATAATCAGTTTGTGTCTTATCTGTAAAAAAAATTTGACTGATTATAACGGATTTAGGGAGGCCTTGTGAACGGCCCATAAACTTAAACTTGAACTTGAACGTGAACTCAGACGTGAACGTGAATCCTGACGTGAACATTCATTTATGATCATGTCCGAGTCCAAGTTCAAGTTTAAGTTCAAGTTTAAGTTCAAGTTTAAGGCTCCCCTAAATCCGTTATAATCAGAAATTTGATATCCCCACAGAAACCGGGAAGTAAGTAAAAGGAAATTGTTTTATGAGCAAGAGAGAGATTCTGGTTGTAGATGATGACATGATGATCCGGCACATGTTTGAACAGGTTTTCAACAAAGCCGGATATCATATCCGGACAGCAGAAAGCGCGGAAGAGGCTCTGGAAATCCTGGAAGAAAAGCACTTTCAGGTGATGTTTTTGGATTTGAAATTGCCGGGAATAAACGGGATCGAGTTGTGTAAGCAGATTAAAAAAGAGAAACCGTCTGTCATTGCCTTCGCGATCACCGCGTATGCATCGATTTTTGAACTCTCGGACTGTATTGAAGCGGGGTTTGATGATTATTTCACCAAACCGGTCCGTTTGGAAACACTCACCAAAACGATTGAAAACGCCTTTGCCAAAATTGAGCAGGGAAAAGATTAGGATGAAATCCCCCAATATGATGATCTTAGGTGTCGGCAACATCCTTTTCAGTGATGAGGGATTCGGCATCCGGGTGGTCGAAACATTACAGAAACTTTATGAATTTCCGGAAAATATATCCTTGGTGGATGGCGGTGTGCTGGGACTGAATCTTCTGGGGGTGATCTCTGAAGCGGATCATCTTATTGTTATTGACGCAATTCGGAACAGGGGCAGGGCCGGTGACTTGTATCGGCTTGAAAAAGAGGCGATCCCGGAGCGTATCCGGGCAAAAAATTCGCTTCACCAAGTCGATCTGCTTGAGGCCCTTACCTTATGTCAGGCCCTTGACAAAGTTCCGGAAACGGTTATCCTCGGTGTGGAACCGGCGGACATCGAGACACTCAGCACCGACCTGACTCCGAATATCCGGGCGAAGATTGATCCGATGATTGTTATGGTTACTGAGGAGCTTGATCGTCTGGGAATATCCTGTAGGCTCCGGGAAAAGGTTGAGGATTGAAATCATGTGTCTTGCAATACCTTCCAAAATTGTAAAAATTGAAGACAATATCGGGACTGTCGATGTTGACGGCGTCAGAAGAGAGGTCAGTCTTTTCCTTCTTGAGGCCCCCAGGATAGGAGAATATGTCATTGTCCATGCAGGCTTTGCCATTCACAAAATAGACGAAGCCGCGGCAATGGAATCTTTGGAACTTTTGCGTGAAGCGGCATCTTTATAAGGGTTAAGGGTTAAGGGTTAAGGGTTAAGGGTTATAGGGTATGGCAGATATTGCAAAAGAGCTGAAAGTTAACGGAATTGTCCAGGGGGTGGGATTTCGGCCTTTTGTTTATCAGTTGGCAAAGCAATACAGCTTGAAAGGGGAGGTTGCCAACACCTCCTCCGGCGTATCCGTTCATTTGGAAGGGATCAGAGAGGATATCGACGCCTTTTGCGCCGCTCTCCTCGATAATCCCCCTTCGCCTGCTCATATCACCGAGTTTTCAGCCTGTCCTGCAAAACTGAGGGGCCTCAGTCACTTTTCCATCACAAAGAGCAGAGGCCGGGCCGAGAGGTCCACCCTTGTTTCACCGGATATTTCTGTGTGTGAGGACTGCCTTCGTGAACTGTATGATCCCCGAGACCGCCGCTATCTGTATCCCTTCATCAACTGCACAAACTGCGGCCCCCGGTATTCCATTATTTCGGATATTCCTTATGACCGGCCGAATACCTCCATGAAGCATTTTGAAATGTGTGAAGCCTGCCAGGCTGAATACGATGATCCCGGAAACAGGCGGTTTCATGCCCAGCCCAACGCCTGTCGGGTATGCGGCCCCCATGTCCGCCTTTGTGACAGCAACAGAGAAAAAATTCAGGTCGGAAACCCCCTTGAAAAAGCCGCGGATTTGTTAAAGCAGGGACATATTCTGGCAATTAAGGGGCTTGGCGGCTTTCACCTGAGTGCGGACGCTGGAAACAGTGACGCGGTTTCTCGGCTGAGAAAGAGGAAACACCGTGAGGGAAAACCCTTTGCCCTCATGTCATACAGCATACAGCGCATATCCGAATATGCCCGCATTGAGCCGGCGGAAAAATCGCTCCTCTTATCTCCGCAACGGCCCATTGTTCTCCTCAGGAAAAAAGAGCCCCATTCTCTTTCGGAGGGGATTTCTCCGGGAAACAGATATTTCGGGGTCATGCTCCCCTGCACGCCGCTTCACTCTCTTCTTTTGTGCCATGCCTCATCCCCGAACGCCGGCCCGGGAACGCCGGCTTTGGTGATGACCAGCGGAAACAGGAGCAGCGAGCCGATTGCCGTTGAAAATGAAGACGCGTTTGAGCATCTGTCAGGTATCGCCGATTATTTTCTGATCCACAACCGCGATATCTGTCTGAGGTGTGATGATTCAATTGTCTGGAACCTGAATCCTGAAACTCGGAAATCCGAAATCCGAAATCCGAAATCCGAAATCCGCAACCGGGATATCTGTCTGAAAAGCGACGATTCGATTGTTCAAAATCTGAAACCTGGGACCCGGAAATCCGAAATCCGAAATCCGAAATCCGAAATCCGCAACCGGGATATCTGTCTGAAAAGCGATGATTCGATTGTTCAAAATCTGAAATCTGAAACTCGGAAATCCGAAATCCGAAATCCGAAATCCGAAATCCGCAACCGGGATATCTGTCTGAAAAGCGATGATTCGATTGTCCAAAATCTGAAACCTGGGACCCGGAAATCCGAAATCCGAAATCCGAAATCCGAAATCCGCAACCGGGATATCTGTCTGAAAAGCGACGATTCGATTGTTCAAAACCTGAAACCTGGGACCCGGAAATCCGAAATCCAGTTTGTTCGCCGCTCAAGAGGATATGCTCCGTCTCCTGTTTTTCTGAGGAAAAAGGCGCCGCAGATACTCGCATGTGGCGCGGATATGAAGAACACGGTCTGTCTGACAAAGGGGAACAGAGCTTTTTTAAGCCAGCATATCGGAGATATTGAGAATCTTGCAACATACAAGTTCTTTAAGCGGACCATCGAACACACAAAGCGGATTTTCGATATCCGTCCCGAGATCATTGTCCATGATCTCCACCCGGACTATCTGAGCACGCGTTATGCACAGGAAGAGACAGGGAAGAAAATGGCGGTTCAGCATCACCACGCGCATATCGTCAGTTGCATGGCGGAACATCACCTGAAAGGTCCGCTCATCGGTTTGTCATTTGACGGAACAGGTTACGGCGCGGACGGCAATATCTGGGGCGGGGAAATACTTATTGCGGAAGCGGACGGATTTGTTCGGGCCGCGCATCCGGCATACACACCCATGCCTGGGAGCACCGCGGCTGTCAAAGCCCCCTGGCGCATGGCTGTCAGTTATCTTTACGACACCTTTGGCGAAGCGTTTTGGAATCTTGACCTTCCTGTGCTGAAGGAGATCGATGAAAACAGGGTGAAATTCATTACCGAGATGATCCGAAAAAGGGTGAATACTCCCTGTACTTCAAGTATGGGGCGTCTCTTCGACGGCATTGCCGGAATTATGGGAATCAGAAATCATGTTTCCTTTGAGGGACAGGCTGCCATGGAATTAGAGATGCTGGCAGAGGAGAATACAGAGGCGATTTATGATTATGACCGGATCACAGGAGATGTGACCAAAATTCTGCTTCACCCGATTGTCCGCGGTGTGGTCAGAGACATGGAAAAAGGACGCCGCCTGTCCGAGATCAGCGGCAAATTTCACAAAACCCTGATCTGTCTGTTTTCGGAACAGTGTGAGATCATAAGAAAAGAGAACGGTCTGAACCGTGCGGCTCTGAGCGGCGGAGTGTTCCAGAACTCGATACTTCTGAACGGCCTGATAAGAGAACTCTCGGGGAGGGGGTTTGAAGTCTTTACAAATATCCGTGTTCCCGTCAATGACGGAGGAATTTCTCTGGGGCAGGCCGCAGTGGCAGCCGCGAGGTCAGACGCCGAGCCGTAACCGGAAGTGGATAAGCAGGGATTTCGGAAGCAGTTGTCTGAGGCTGTCAGACAGTATCATTTAAAGTTTCGCCAACAAGTCTTCTGCCTCGTCCATTTGGCTCACCCCTTCCATCAGAAGCCACATGAAATCTCCTATTTCCTGAGCATTCGCTTCTTTTTCGGATAAATTCGCGCTGAATTTGAATCTGCCATCCTTCTCTTTCAGCATTTCATAGAAAGCCTCCTTGCCCTCCTTTTCATCGTACTCGGCGAGGACAAGCTCCCCCTCCCTGAAAGCGAGCGCCGCGGACCCTTTGGGGAGTTGCAGGATCAGTCTGCCAGTTTTCTGATTCACATTAAGCGCCTGAAACAGCTCCGAAGGGGGCATTTCAGAGAGGTGTCCGGTCATTCCGGATGCAAATTCCTCATGTTTCAAAATATTTCTTTCAGTAAGCCTTCGGGAGAGCATACGGGTAAAATACATCTGAAGGGACGGGAATTTTGTCAGAATGTTTCTGAAATCTCTTCCTTTAATATATAAAATTGTTGTCGGTTCGACAACTTTGATTGTCGCTCCCACAGGGTCGCCGCTGAGAAGACTCATCTCTCCGAAAACCTCCCCTTTTCCCATAAAGGCTATGCTTATTCCATGCTCATCCAGCACCTCAACTTTTCCGAATATGATGATAAACAAATCTGTGCCGGGATCGCCTTTCTTTACGATAGTCTCTCCCTTGTCACATTTCCTGAGTTTCAGATAAGAAACAAGCTCACAGATATCATCATCCTCAAGGCTCCGAAAAAAAGAGAAATCACTCAGCAGACTTGCAATTGTGCCAACATCATTGACGTCTGTCGCGGATTCCCGGGCAGCCGGCTCTTTTCTCTCGCTGTATTCCAGTTTTATATAACCGGTACAGCCATTACAGTAAAATGTGTTGTAATGCTCTTCAGGATTCCCATATTTGCTGAGGCTCCTTATATTTCCGGCAAGCGTGAGACAGACAATTCTCTCACAAGGCAATGTGAGGACATCGCCTGATAATTTGAATTCACCTCCCTTTTTATAAAGGGGGCAGTTTCTATCCTCGATAACTTTAAAAGATGCATCTGACAAACTCATTTTCATCCTTTTAAATAACACTTAAGGTTATCGTCCATGAAAGATTTTACGGTTCTATGCCGAATCTGCATTTTCAGCCTCCCTGCGCTCGAGTGGAATCCAGTAAAATTCAAGAATCAGCACTCGGATGATGCTCGCCAGAGGGACGGCGATAATCATGCCGCCAATACCGAACTGCGCGCCCAAAAGCAGCGCAAACATCACCGCTAACGGATGCAGCCCCGCGCCCCGACCCACAATCTTTGGCTGGAGAACAAATCCCTCAACCGCCTGAATCGCCCCGAACAGGAGCAGTACGGCAATAAGAGTGAAGAGCTTGGTATCCCAAGGCGTTCCGCGTGTTAAAACAACAATCAGGATGGCCGGGGTAACGCCGATAAGAGGCCCCAGGTAAGGGATAAACCCGCCAATGGCCGCTGCCGTGCCGATCAGTACGCAGTAATTGCGCAATGCCGGGAAACCGATGAACCCCATGAAAAACAGCCCCACGGCAAACAGTGTTCCCACAATAGCCGATACGGTCAGTTGCCCGCGCAGAAAACCGCCCATGGCGTTGTCAATCTTATCCAAAATCTGAAATGCGCGTTCACGATGTTCCGGGGGAATCATCTTACGAATCAGCGGCCTGATTTTTTCCCACTCAATTATTAAGTAAAAACTTATAATTCCCACAAAGATCAGAAATGAAAAAAAACCGACCACGGAACCGACGCTGGAAAACAACCCTTTTGTAACCGTTGCAACAGCTCCGATGCCGCCTGAAGCCATTTTTTTCAGTCCTGGCAGGAGCTCGGCGGCAATTTTTTCATAATCCACCTTAATCTCCCTGATTTTATTTTCAATGACCTTGATCAGCCCTTCATCTATTTGCAGATATTCGTTTTGGGAAAGTTTTATCAGCAGCCCGGGCAGGACATCCTTCAGAGTGTTAGACAGTCTGATAAATTCAGAAAGAATTTTCGGGATCAGAAACGCGAGCAGCAGAAAAACAAACAGAAAGATGATCAGGTAAAGTGCAAGCGTTCCCATTATCCGGCCCAACCTTAACCGACGCTGTAAAGCCACCACTGCCGGGGCCAGTATGTAGGCCATCAGCAAAGCCGCTGTGAAAGGCGTGAGCACATCCGCAATAAGGGCGATTGAATCCCTGAACAGGGCCATGGTGTAAAAAGCAAAAGCAATCACACCCATGATCCCAATTGCATAAACAATTCGCCGCAACAAGGGGTCAGAAATTTTGAATTCAGACATGGAAAGCCGGAACTAAAAAGTTGAAGGCGGATTTAACAACTGCCCGCCGATTTTCATGTTATGGAACGGCGACCAAACAACTTGCCCATTTCATCTGCCACCTGCCAATGCAGGCGCGCAGTCTGTTCATCCAAATTCAGCAGATCGAAAAGTTTTGCAACCGGTGGGTTCCGGGCTGAAACCGTCTTCCGATTTCCCCGAAACGAGACCCGTCGGCATGTCATTCCGGAGAAAGCTGAAAACGGATATTTTTAACTTAACCCGGAATTCACTGTCAATCTACTGAAATTGGAAAAGTTGTTGGACCTGATTCCTATGTTAGGATAGCGTGTCCCTTTACCATTATTTTATAGAATTAACGAATTATGATGTCATTTGTCAATGCTTTTCTTTTCGTTTTCAGAATAAGACAATGGCTCGGACAATCTCAGATGCCATAAAGGTTTTTTACTTTTAACTCAGAAGATGTGAATAAATGAAGGAATATCGGGCCTCCTTCACAGAAGCCGGGAAGCAGTTTACACTTCTGGCGGGGTGGATGGGACACTCACAAAAGGGTGTGTCCCACCGCCTGTCATTCCGGGCGGAACTGAAAAAAGGGACTTTTCAGTTCCCACCGCCTGTCATTCCGGGCGGAACTGAAAAAAAGGGACTTTT
>JAUCGI010000054.1:0-24834 GCA_030378035.1 Desulfobacterales bacterium HSG2 | reverse complement strand
AAAAAAGGGACTTTTTTTCAGTTCCGACCCGGAATCCACCGCCGAAGTCGGCTTTCAGTTTGACCGGAATGACATGACAGGGTGGATGGGACACTCACAAAAGGGTGTGTCCCACCGCCTGTCATTCTGGGCGGAACTGAAAAAAAGGGACTTTTTTTCCGTTCCGACCCGGAATCCACCGCCGAAGTCGGCTTTCAGTTTGACCGGAATGACATGACAGGGTGGATGGGACACTCACAAAAGGGTGTGTCCCACCGCCTGTCATTCCGGGCGGAACTGAAAAAAAGGGATTTTTTTTCCGTTCCGACCCGGAATCCACAGACGAAGTCGGCTTTCAGTTTGACCGGAATGACATGACGGGGTGGATGGGACACCCACAAAAGGGTGTGTCCCACCGCCTGTCATTCCGGGCGGAACTGAAAAAAGGGACTTTTCAGTTCCCACCGCCTGTCATTCCGGGCGGAACTGAAAAAAAGGGACTTTTTTTCAGTTCCGACCCGGAATCCACCGCCGAAGTCGGCTTTCAGTTTGACCGGAATGACATGACGGGTAGATGGGACACTCACAAAAGGGTGTGTCCCACCGCCTGTCATTCCGGGCGGAACTGAAAAAAAGGGACTTTTTTTCCGTTCCGACCCGGAATCCACCGCCGAAGTCGGCTTTCAGTTTGACCGGAATGACATGACGGGTAGATGGGACACACTCACAAATTTTCGATTGCAGATTTTCAGTCTGCTGAAAAAATTATTTTTCTGAAGTAACTGAAATCTGAATTACATGACGCCTTAAAAGCTATACAAAAAAGAAAGGGTAACAATGCCTTTGCCGTTAAATATGATATTTTTATATCCGCCGAGTGTGCAGATTTTATATTTTTCATTGAGCCTGATAATTGCCGTAGCCGGGTGTAACAGGAAAATGGGCTTCTGGGGCCATCTTTTTTGTTCAATAATTTTTTCACCGGTGATTGGCCTCATGGTGCTTTTGGTATCAGGTAAGAAGACTGAAAATTGAAAAGTTCTGTAGCTTTAAAATATTTTTAAAAACTCTCAGCAGGTCGAAAATTTCTGATCATAACGTGAACTTAAACGTGAACGTGAACTTGAACCCGAAAATTCATTTACTGGCGAGTATAAGTTCAAGTTCAAGTTCAAGTTTAAGTTCAGGGATCCTAAATCCATTATAATCTGGCTTCCCGACAGGAACGGTTCGGAATTAACCAACCCGAACTGGACGATAGTCAGCGATTTTTCCCTGATTTTTCGATCTTCTGACCATAACTTCAAGGTGATGTCCATGAAAGTAAAAGATATTATGACGAAAGACCCCATTACTGTTTCACCGGAGGCAGAGATCACGCATGTTGCAAAGCTCCTTCTGGAAAACCATATCAACGGCGTTCCCGTAACGGACGAAACAGGAGATCTGGTCGGAATTATCTGCCAGAGTGATCTTATCACCCAGCAAAAAGAACTTCCCATCCCTTCTTTTTTTACTCTTTTGGACGGATTTATTCCCTTAACGTCCATGAAGGCGCTTGAAAGGGAAGTTCAGAGAGTTGTGGCAACGAAAGTGGCCGATATTATGACACCGTCACCTGTCACTGTCACGCCTGACACCACCATTGAAACCGTGGCCGCCCTCATGGTGGAAAGGAGTTTTCACACCCTTCCCGTAGTGGATGAAGGAAAACTGGTCGGAATTGTGGGAAAGGAAGACATGCTCAGAACACTTATGCCGGGTATGGAACAGGAAGAGCCAAAAGATATCCCCAGCTCTTAATCTTTCTCTTTCTCTTTCTCTTTCTCTTAATCTTTCTCTTAATCTTTCTCTTGCTCTTAATCCTGCTATTTATTTAGGAGCAAGATAAAGAGCAAGATAAAGATAAAGATAAAGAGCAAGATAAAGAGCAAGAGCAAGATAAAGAGCAAGATAAAGAGCAAGAGCAAGAGCAAGATAAAGAGCAAGATAAAGAGGAAGAGGAAGAGAAAGAGAAAGAGGAAGAGGATGTGAGAAATATGGAACAGTTAAACAATTTTTCAGAAGAACTGTCAAAAGATGCTGAGAAAAAATGGGAACAATTCCGCACGGCAGCGGAAGATGCGGGGATCAGTCTGCCGGATGACCCTGAAATGATTTCTGTTATGAAGCGGGTTTTCGCTTTCAGTGATTTCATTGCAAAAAACTGTATCAGAAGCCCGGAACTGCCTGATGATCTTATCCGAAGCGGCGATCTTCAAACGCGGTATTCGACAGATGAATATACGCATAAGCTTCAGTCGGTCCTTGCCGGGGCAGAAGATGAGAAATCCCTCAGCAGCATTCTTCGCCGTTTCCGCCGTCGTGAAATGGTTCGGATCGCCTGGCGTGACCTTGCGGGCCAAAGCGACCTTTCGGAAACCATGACCGACCTCTCCGCTTTTGCCGACACATGTATTGAACAGTCGCTTTCGATTCTTTACAAATGGCAGTGTTCGACATTCGGCGTTCCCACCGGAAGCGACGGCACACCGCAATGTCTTGTCGTATTAGGCATGGGCAAATTAGGCGCGGGAGAACTCAATTTCTCCTCCGACATCGATCTGATCTTTGCTTATCCTGAAGCCGGGCATACTCAAAAGTCTGGAAAAAGTGATTTCTCTTCCATCAGCAATGATGAATTTTTTGTGAAGCTTTGCCGGCAACTGGTAAAGGTCTTAGGCGCGAACACGCCCGACGGAATCCTGTTCAGAGTGGATATGGACCTTCGTCCCTATGGCGAAAGCGGGCCTCTGGTCATGAGTTTTGACGCGCTGGAGGCGTATTACCAGATACAGGGCCGGGAGTGGGAACGATATGCCTGGATCAAGGCCAGGGTTGCCGCTGGCGACAGGGTCGCGGGCACCCGGCTTTTGGAACGGCTGAATCCTTTTATCTATCGCAGATATTTGGACTTCGGGGTTTTTGAATCTTTAAGAGAGATGAAACAGAAAATATCCCTTGAAGTAAAACGCAAAGGGATGAAAGATAATATCAAACTCGGCCCCGGCGGCATCCGTGAAGTCGAATTTTTCGGCCAGATATTTCAGCTAATACGGGGCGGCGTCGTGTTTCCCCTTCAGGAGCGGGGTATTCAGAAAGTATTAAGGATTCTCACCCGGGAAAGATATATTGAACAGAACGTATGCGACGAACTTGAATCCGCGTACATTTTTTTACGCAATACAGAACATCGCTTACAGGAATTTTCAGATCAGCAGACGCATAAACTTCCGTCACTTCCCCTTGAAAAAGAGCGGTTAGCCGCGTCAATGGGCTTTGACAGCCCGGAATCTTTTTCCTCGGTGTTCAGAAAGCATACGGAAACCGTTCATCATCATTTTAAAACTCTGCTGGAAGCAAAAAATTCAAATAAAGAGAACGGGAAAATTGAAAATCCCCTGAAACTGCTATGGCAGAATCCGTCAGGAGGTGAACAGGAGCAAAAGTCGCTTACGCTCGCGGGATTTGATAAGCCGGAAGAAGTGCTGCAACTGTTGGATCATCTGCATGAGGATCTGGCAACGGTGGCGATCAGCCGGGAAGGCCGGGAGCGCATCGACAAACTGATTCCGCTTGTCCTCAAGGAAATTGGCGGGACCAGCCAGTCTCTCCTTGTCCTGAATCGTATCATCGAACTGATTAAGCGAATCAAAAGGCGAACCAGTTACATCTCGCTTCTGTTGGAGCATCCGGTCGCCCGGATGCATCTGACTGAGCTTGCAAAGGCCAGTTCCTGGATCATCTCTTTTGTAACACAGCATCCTGTCGTGTTGGATGAACTCCTTGATTCCCGGACCCTTTACCTACCGCCTGAAAAAGCCGAGCTTGAAGCGGATATCTCTCGGCGAATTGAACAGGTTCCCCATAATCTTGAATATCAGATGGATGAATTACGCATTTTCAGACAGGTCAACACGTTGCGCGTTGCTGCCGCGGATATAACCGAAGCCCTCCCCCTGATGAGGGTCAGCGACCATCTTTCCTATATTGCGGAGGCTGTTTTGAACAGAGTTGTTGAACTGGCATGGGACCATCTCGTTGAGATTCACGGAAAACCGACCTGTCTTATGAACGGGGATACGTTTAACAGGGGATTTGCCGTCATCGCTTATGGGAAGCTCGGCGGACTTGAACTCGGGTATGACTCGGATCTCGATTTGGTTTTTCTCCATGCCGCGGCCGAAGGCGAGACAGAAGGCGGCGGACGCCCCATAGACAACGCCC
Source organism: Desulfobacterales bacterium HSG2 (assembly GCA_030378035.1). Lineage (GTDB taxonomy): Bacteria > Desulfobacterota > Desulfobacteria > Desulfobacterales > 4be13 > JAUCGI01. The sequence continues at coordinate 20,589 of JAUCGI010000054.1, read as the reverse complement.
ATTTTTTTACCCGCCTTGGACAAAGAGTTATTCATATCCTAACAGCCCGCACCTCTGCCGGCATTCTGTATGAAGCCGATATGAGACTGCGTCCCAGCGGAAGCTCCGGAGTTTTGGTCTGTCCCATTGAGGCCTTTGAAGCGTATCAGATCAGCAAAGCTTGGACATGGGAAAAACAGGCGATCATAAGGGCCCGGTCTGTCACCGGAGATGACCGTCTGGCAGACCGTTTCGAAGATATCCGGAAAGCGGTGCTTGCCCAGCCCCGTGACGAATCCGGGCTCAGGGAAGAGGTCGGAGAGATGCGTCAGCGGATGCGTAAGGAACTTTTGATGCATGAGCCGGGAATTTTTGATCTCAAACAGGGACTGGGCGGAATGGTTGATGTGGAATTCCTGGTCCAGTATCTTGTGCTTTTAAAATCCCATGAACACCCCGGACTTCTGAAATGGACCGACAATGTTCGTCTTATCGGAACCTTGGCTGAAGCAGGCGTTATTGATGACGTCACAGCCTATTTTCTCAGGAAAGCTTACCTGACTTACAGAACCGTCGGGCACAGACTCAGCCTTCACGAGAAACCTGCCAAAGTCCCAGAAAGCAAATTTCGCTGCCTGCGGGAGAAGGTGAGGGAAACCTGGGATATCTTTTTGGGAAATTAATCTTACTCTTTATCTTGCTCTTGCTCTTGCTCTTGCTCTTGCTCTTTATCTTGCTCTTTATCTTTATCTTTATCTTAATCGTATACTTGGTGATAAAGAGCAAGATTAAGATAAAGAGCAAGATTAAGATAAAGATAAAGAGCAAGAGCAAGATAAAGATAAAGATAAAGATAAAGAGCAAGATAAAGATAAAGATAAAGAGCAAGATTAAGAGCAAGATTAAGATAAAGAGCAAGATTAAGAGCAAGATTAAGGGCTGAGAATCATGGATAATCCGAAAAATGTCATTGAGGTGCTGCTGATTGAGGACAACCCGATTGACATTCTTATCATACAGGAGATGCTGGCAGAGGCAGAGGGAATTTCATTCAATGTGGAGAGTGTGTCGCTTTTGAAAGACGGATTGGAGCGTCTTACCCAAAGAAGGTTTGATGTTATTTTAGCCGATCTGGGACTTCCGGACAGCCATGAGACAGACACCTTTGAGATGGTCTATTCTCAGGGGCATGATATTCCCATCATCGTGCTGACTGCCCATGATGATGAGGAATTTGCGGTGAAAGCGATTCAGTCGGGTGCCCAGGACTATCTGATCAAAGGGGAGATCACTTTCAATTTGCTGATACGTTCCATACGCTATGCCATCGAGCGGAATCGTTCTGAAAAAGCGATTCGGGAAAGCAAGGAAGAATGGGAGAGAACCTTCAATGCGATTGACGACATTATCACCATTCTGGACCCGGATATGCGTATTGTGCGCACAAACCGGGCATTAATGCGGATGCTGGATACCGGCCCCGAAAACCTGATCGGAAAATACTGTTATGAGATATTCCGAGACAGAACAGAACCCTGTCCGGAGTGTCCGGCATGGGATATTATCCGGAAAAACGAGTCGCTTACGGAGGATTTGGAGTATGTTTATATGAGCAAAATCTTTCAGATAACCCTTTCGCCTCTGTTTGACGAAAATTATGCGTTTATCGGTTTCGTCCATCTGGCAAAAGATATTTCTGAGAAGAAAAAAATGGAAGTTCAGCTCCGACAGACGCAGAGAATAGAAGCTATTGCCACGCTGGCCGGGGGGATTGCGCATGATCTGAATAATATCCTCTTTCCCATTTACGGATATACTGAGATGACCCTGAAACTTATGGATGAGAACAAGGTGGTCCGAAGGAACTTGGGGCGGGTGCTGGAGGCGGCTGAACGTGCCAGGGTTATGGTTCAGCAGATTCTCACTTTCAGCCGGCGGGGGGATGGTGAGAAAGAACATACCCCGTGGAAAATTCAGCCCATCGTCAAGGAAGCCCTTAAACTTCTCAGAGGCTCTTTGCCGTCAACCATTGATATCCGCCGGAATATAGATGAGAGATGCGGCCCTGTCCTGGCGGAACCCACCCAGATCCATCAGATTGTTATGAATCTCTGCACCAATGCCTACCATGCCATGCGTGAAAAAGGCGGCATTTTGGAAGTGTCGCTGAATGAGGTGGTGCTGGGATCCGATGATGCCGCGTTTTATCCTGATATGGCCCCAGGACCCCATTTGAAACTCGGCGTGAGCGACACCGGTCACGGAATGGACAAGTCGGTCACGGAGAAAATATTTGATCCGTATTTTACAACTAAGGAAAAAGAGGAAGGAACTGGCTTGGGCCTTGCTGTTGTGCATGGAATTGTCAAGAACCACGGCGGGCATATCACCGTTTACAGCGAGCTTGGTCGGGGAACCGCGTTCCATGTCTATCTGCCGCTGATTGCTGATATCGAGAATCTCAGACCGAAAGTCGAGAAGACCACCGGGCTGCTTCCCGAGGGTCGGGGAGAGCATATTCTGCTGGTGGATGATGAGGAAGCGATTGCCGAGATGCTGAAACAGCGGCTAGAGATTCTCGGTTATCAGGTCACACCCCGGACGAGCAGTTCGGAAGCCGTGGAAGTGTTCCGTGAAGGGCCGGAGAATTTTGATATCGTCATTACGGATATGACCATGCCGCAGATGACAGGCGTTGAATTATCCGCCGAGGTCAGGCGCATCCGGCCGGATATTCCGATCATCCTCTGTTCCGGATTCAGCGAACTGATCACGGAGGAAAGGGCGAAAGCGATGGGTATTCAGGGATATATTATGAAGCCTGTGGCCATAAAGGAGATGGCTGAGGCGATCCGGGGGGCGCTGGATGCTCCGTGAACTCTTACTCTTGCTCTTGCTCTTGCTCTTGCTCTTGCTCTCGACCGTGTCCGTTCAATTAAGAGCAAGAGCAAGAGTGATCTGAAGCATTACCATGCCATCCGCATCTTCACTCCCTGAGAATCGAGATACGATTTAATCTCAGAAACAGTGTAAGTTCCATAATGCGTCATCGAGGCGATCAGAGCAGCGTCCGCTTTTCCTTTGGTAAGCACATCCGCGAGGTGATCCGGCTTGCCTGCGCCGCCGGATGCGATCACGGGAATATCAACATTTTCAGAAATCATGGCCGTAAGCGTCAGTTCATAGCCCTCCTGAGTTCCGTCCGCGTCAATGGAATTCAGACATATCTCACCCGCGCCGAGTTCCTGGGCTTCGATGGCCCATTTCAATGCGTCAATTCCCATATACGTCCGTCCGCCGTTGATAACGATTTCATATCCGGAGGGGATTTTATCGCTTTTCTCCACCTGTTTCACATCCATGCCTAAGACGACGCACTGGCTTCCGAATGCTTTGGCCCCTTCCGAGATAATCTGAGGATTTTTCACTGCGGCCGAATTGACGCTTATTTTCTCGGCACCGGCCAGAAGAACGGTCCGCATATCCTCCACCGTGCGGATGCCGCCGCCCACCGAGAACGGAATGAAAATGGTTTCGGCCACGCGGCGCACCACATCGATCATAATATCCCGTTTTTCATGGGATGCGGTAATGTCATAAAATACGATCTCATCCGACCCGGCCTCGTAATAGAAACGGGCCATTTCAACCGGATCGCCGATATCAACATTGTCTTTGAATTTAATGCCTTTTGTTGTTCTCCCGTCCCTGACATCGAGACAGGGGATGATTCGTTTGCTTAACATGTTGGTTCCTTTCTCTAATCTGCATCAGGTATTTTTGAGCTTTGATGGAAAAACCTTATGATTCGGATCCCACCAAAGGATTCTGAATACATTGCCTATCTTGATACCCCAGACTCTTTGTCGTCCTGTCAGTCTCAAAGAAACCAAGGTTTCAGTTATGCTCTATAATTATGAATAAGTTCGCGAAGCTGCTCCCATTCAGGAATCCATGTCCAGACGTCCTCCTCTGTCTCCTCAAGACCTTTTAATATTCTTTCAAGAAATATCTTGACCAAGGGTTTGGTGGCAGGCAAAGACAAAACTTTTTTAAGAGAATCCCTCATCCCGTAAAGAAGGTCTTTGCCTGAAAAAAATGTCAGAAAATTTTGAAAACGCTCTCCTCCGGTATCGCACTCCCGGCATAACTGTTCAAACTTCTCTCTGATGTTTTCTTTTGGCACATTCAGCCGTTCGTTATACGTCTGAACATTTTTCAAAGTCATACTGTAACAGTTCTGCTTTTTCAATCCTTTTTCTTTGGGGAAATGATGATATCCGTCATCCTTTTCCTCTCCCCAGAAATTGTCGAGCGGCAGAATCCTGCGACGGGAATGAGACAGCGTGATTCTGGCAGCGGTATAATTTGCGATCCGTTTTGCAGACTTTCTCAATGCCTCATTATATTCCCGAAGCTGCTGCCCTGTGAAGCCAAACACTCGTCTCACGACTTCAGGATCGATCAGATAGTTTTCGATCTCCTTGCGTTCCCAATACCATCCAACCTTAATCTCCTTGTCATTATCCTTCACACACCAAGGATGAGGCGTATTATTGAGAGACAAGTCCTCATCAAAATCAAAATCCCGGTCTCTCAGGCAGGCAACCGATTCACTGATGTTTTTTGCGCCAAGTGTTCTTTTCGCAAGTCCGTGTTTGGTGCCAATAGGAACAATATCTATACGGTCCAAAATTCTGAGAAGAACTCTTGTATCAGGTCCCTTATAGACCCCTTCGCAATAGAGACGGCTTACAGGCACAAAGCACCTCCTTTCAGACGGAAAGTGTCATTATTTCCGATGGCATTGCTTACGGACTCGGAATGAGTGGTAATTATGTACTGACAGTGAGGTGCCATCCTGAAAAGCTGGCTGACCAGTGACTGACCTGCCGGCGGATGAAGATTCAGATCAATCTCATCAATCAGAACCACCGAATAGGCAATCTGCTCTCTGACGATTTCATAAAGAATCGGGAACACGGACTGCTCGCCTGCGGACATCTCGACAATATCATATTTGTATTTCCCGTCATCCAGCAAAAAATAGAATTCCATCTCAGTTGGAGAACGCAAGCTTGGCAGGCATTCCACTCCCCGGAAACTCCGTCCGGGAAAGAGTTTCTGATAAAGTGTCTCCAACTCTTTCAGAGAGTCTTTGTCATATATTCTGCCAGACTCCTGTTTCAGTCGCCATTCAATCAGAAACTGACGAAGACGTCCCACCCCCGCGTCAAAGGAGATGCCGTCGCGATGTTCCTTTCTTTCACCGTTTCCCTCCGAATACGGATTCGATCCGAGATTGCGAAACTGATCAAACCAGAAAATCCCGGGAAGACGGGAGAGTTGTGAGTGTGCTGACGGTTCTCTCCTCAGCAGCTTATGGGCATAATATCGCCCATGAAACATGGCCCGATCTTCGGGGGTGTCATCTCCCACAATCCAATGTTCGTCATTTAAAACGATTCTGATAAGCTTCTTGTCTGCCGGTTCGGCAAACGGCCGTTTGGCCTTGAACTCATTAGGAATAGATGCGTGCCATCTGGACGCGACTTCCCGTGTCGCTTCAATTTCCTCATCCTCAAATGACACCTCCAGTTCAATCCTCGGCGTACCCCATTCCCAAAAGCGGCCCGGAAGAAATCCCATCCAGTCAAAGTTGGATACGCTATGGGTGGGGCCGGAACGGGTTGCCAATGCAAGAGGCAATGCAATGGCCTGCAACAAAGAGGTTTTCCCCGTTCCGTTGTCACCAAGAATCAGGAAACGGTTGCTCACCTCATCAAGTGTCTTGTTTTTAAACGAAAGTTGAAAATTTTCAAACAACTTAAAATTCTGAATGGAAATAGATTCTACTTTCATGATTGCTGTTCCTCTCAAATACAGGCCCCACATCCACTGATACAGATGCGGAGATAAAAGTTAACATTTTCTTGTATATTTCTGCAATCGGAAGTTCGCACATTGCAGAATCTATCTGCACAACCTCATCCATGTTGCGAAACGCTGAATATATCCATGTTTTATCATCCCGACGCATAAACTTCTCAACCCGGCAAAAATTATGGGAGATTAAGATATACTCGACAAATGAATCGATACGCTGATAATTGGCGAATTTTTTACCTCTGTCATACGCCTCTGTGGAGTCTGAAAGAATTTCTATGATGACTATCGGGTTTAACAAAATATCTTCTTCATCATCTTCAAATTCCTCTTCTTCACAGGAGATTACGATGTCGGGATAAAAATAGTTCTCAGCCTTTTCTGCTTTTACCTTCATATCGCTGACATATACGCTGCATGGCCGTTCAAGCAACTGGTTGCCTAAAATTCTGACGATATTGGCTGATATCTGGTTATGCTTACGACTTGCTCCTGCCATGGCAAAAATCTCGCCGTCCACATATTCGCTTTTGATTTCAGCTTCCCTTTCCATAGCCAGATATTCTTCCGGCGTTATTCTGTGTGGTAACATAACGATAAACTCCGGAGTGCGAAAATCATTTTTCGCAGGAGATGATTTTTGCACTCCGATTAACTCAGGAAGTTGTCTTCCAAGTACAGAAATTTTTCAACAGACCCAGCCCGGGCCGCCCGCTTTTTTCAGGGTGAAACTGGGTGGCAATGATATTTTTGAATCCGATAATTGAGGCAAAAGAGATGCCATGATCGGTTTCGCCGATAACATGGGCTGAATCATCCGGGGCCGGATAATATCCATGCACAAAATAGAATTCATCGGTCTCACCCATCCCGGAAAGCACAGGATGATTATTTTTGACGCTGACACGATTCCATCCCATGTGCGGGATTTTCAGCGAGCTTCCGTCTTCCGCTTTCATTTCCGTTGAAAACGCCCGGGTGCTTCCGCTGATGATTCCGAGGCACGGCGTACCGTTGTCCTCCTCGCTGTACCCCATGATGATCTGTGTGCCGAGGCAGATGCCGAGTATCGGCTTGCCAGCGTCAAAAGCGTCCTTTATGGCGGCATCCATGCCCAGCCGTTTCAGGCTCTCCATGGCCGACCCCGCAGCGCCGACCCCCGGAAAAATGATCCGCTCCGCGTTTTCAATCTCATTACTGTTATTTGTGACCACACATTCAAAACCGATGTGTGAGACCGCACGGGCCACACTGGTCAGGTTTCCTGCGTCGTAATCAATGATTGCAATCATAAGTAAATTCCCAAACTTTATGTTAGAGACCTGTGCACAGGACAAAAATCTTCGGATGCCTGAAAATCGGCACACTGTCATTCCGGGCGGAAATGCCGGGAATCGGCAGGATTCCCGGCATTTCCGACCCGGAATCCATTTTTTCTCCTGTACTCAGGTTAGAAACTCAATTTCCCAGATCCGGCTAAACTGTTTTTGTAGCGCGAGGAAATTTTCAAAGAGCATCATCCATTCCATAATATCCCCGTCGTCACCCAGTTTTCCGTTCTGAAACGCTGTCCACGCTTCTTGACTGCTCATTCCGAAACGCTCTTCAAACGGAGCAAGTTCGCCTCTCAAGTGTTCGATCTTTTGCAGACATTTTTCCAGCTCAGTCTGAGCCGTTTTTCTTAAAGTTTTATGAATGACAGCCTCCTACAAAGCTATGACATCAGCAAATACTTTGTAATTTTTGGGTGTGTCCCATCTACCCATCATTTCATTCCGTCCAAATTGAAAGACGGACATTTTCCGAGTTCAGCAACGGTGGATTCCGGGTCAAAACTGAAAAAATGTCCCATTTTTTCAGTTTTGCCCGGAATGACAGGTGGAGGTGGGACACACCCTAATTTTTTTGTCCAATCCTCAACACCTTTAAAACAGAATTCCCATTCCGCCAGATCAATTTCCCATAGTTTGCTTACAGTGCTCTCAATTTGTCTTACAAATTCTTCATCTTCGGCCATACGCTGACTGAAGATCGGATAATCGCAGCCATATTTAGCCCTGAATTCCGATTCTTTCTTTTGCAGTCTCTTTATTTCAGATGTAATCTGTTCAATTATATATCGATGAAGGGCCAAATCGACTGCTGATTGCAGATCGCCAAAGGAAATTAATATATCAGCGTAATTATCTTTGATTATCGCTGTGGTCATATTCTTCATTTTCCTTTTTTGGGAGCTTTCAATTTAATATCTTTTTCAGTTCATCACAAACTCTGTGGAGAGAAGGCGGCGCATCTTCAGGTAAACTGTTTGAAGGACAAATATCACTTGCAAGTTTTTTCGCATAAGGAACACAATCTCTCACACGATAGAGCTTTTTATAAACATCTTTGTAAGAGGTTTCTTCATTGACTGTCTTACCATCTACAACCTTTTCCATTAGATACATTAACCAAGTTTCGATATGCATTTTGGGTATAAAAATACCGATTTTATCATCACTTTGACGCTTTTCAAGCTTACTATCCTGAAGCTTTTCATCTAATTCCCTCAATCTGTTTTCAACCGTTCTGTTGTCTGCATCAATGAAAACTGCAAGCGCATGTGAAGATCGATTCCGATTAGCCAAAATACGATACGCTTTAACACGGTCCGGATAAAGTTTAAAAACATATTGCGTGGCAGCCCCTCTGCCTTTGGGAACGGGAAGAAATCGGATATTCCTGAAACCCCGAGATTCAAAGAGTCCCTTTGCAAAAGCCCGATGTTGCACATCTTCACATAAAATCACAACTTGTACACGCCTTCTACTCATCAAACCACCCACTGGCAATAAGTTCCGAAACCGGCAAGCCACTGTCACTATCGGTTTTTACACGTTTTACCTGTGTCGGCGTATGAACCTGACGAAAAAAACTGTAACCACCAGACAATGCCAGATAGTCGATGACTTCGGGATGATGGGAGATGAACAATGCCTGAAGCTCCCCCTCATCACAGAATTTCTCAGTCAGCATCAGCCAGGGCTGTATCTCCGGCAAGGTTACAAAACTCTGGGGTTCATCTATGCATAACGTATAGTCTTCAGACCGGGTATAATAAATCAGAGCATACAAAGCAATCAGCATACGCTGTCCGTCTGACAACTGATCGAATCGGTAAGAATAGTCGCCGTTTTCATCTGAAAATGACAATCTGAGAATACGCTGGGTTTCGCCTGTTTTTACGAATGAAAAATAACTGAAGCCGTCCAGAACTTCCTTCAAAGCATCTGTGATCTGTATTGCCTTGCCCTGATCCTGATAAATAAAGCGATACCACGAAACAAAATTTGTCATATTGTAGTCTGACATGGATTCTTCACTGACGCTGTCTCCCCTCATCAGCATGGGGATAATCTGCACGATAACAAACCGGTTCAACTGATCTCTGAACCAGGTCAGACGGGTATTGTCAGGTCTTGACGGAATCGCTCCGACTGCTGACTGATTCCAGTCAAAAGGATAGATCGGGCCTTCTGAGAAGTCGTCACGAAAAAGCTGCGCATTGCCTGAATCAAATTTCAGAAGCGGATTACCGTTAAACAACAGTATTTCGTGAGCCACCCGGGCCCGCTTTTTATCTTCATGCTCTATTGCAAGCTTATACTCATATATCCCTTCATTTCCCTCAATCTCTATCCCGAAAGTCTGAACAGATGATTTTTGCCAAACCGTCAGGTCATCAGAGCTGAAAAGGGACGATACTTTATCTGTGCCATTAATAAGACTCTGAATTTTCCGAAGAATATGAAAGAGAGAGGACTTGCCAGTACCATTTGCTCCTATGAACAGACTGAGTTTGCCGATCTCAAGTTCAAAATTTTCAAAGCACCGAAAATTATGAATATAAATTTTTTTAAGCATATCTCCTCTTCTCCCTGCGCTAATCTCCAATCTCTCCTAAAATCTCCATTGTCCTCACGCTCACCGTACAAACCCGCATGAGCAGATCAATGACCCGCTCCTTGTGGTCGGCAAAACACCGTGAGAAAAATTTCCTCGGTGAGAATGTGCTGGATAATCATCTCCTTCACGTCAAGGTCCGTGATATGGGGATTGATCACGTCTTTGCAGAGAATCAGGAATTGCTTTTTCGATTTTCTGAAAGCCGCGTTGCCTTTGGATTCGGCATCAATCTGCTTTCGGAGAACAAGAAGGATGTCCGGCAAATCTTCCCGGAAAACATCAACGGCTTCCCGGAACTGCCGCACTTCGGGCGGTTCGTAGCTCAGAAAGCGGGTGATGATGTCGTCAAGTTCGTCCGCTTTTCCGAAATCGGCCTCTCCCACCCTCTCGCCGGCCTGAAACAGCACCGCCTTCCAGGAGTCTTCAAACAGAATGTTGCTGTCCGGATAGCCTTTGGAGAATTTTTCCGCTATCTCCTTCTCCAGATCGTCATGCTGATCCTTGCTTTCCCAGTATCCCCAGTCCATCCGCAGCCCGTCTTTGACCGTGCCGTCGGGAATGACCGTGTTGCCGTAAGGGCTTCGGAGTTCCAGCTCGTTGACCAGAAGAAGATGCTTTGATGCGCAATAGCCGTTGATCAGATTCTCGAAAGCAGATCGGAGCGCGCCTTCCTTCCGGGAACCGCCGTACTGAACAATTTTTTCCACTTTTGAATGATACTGCTGAATCAGCAGATCAGACATGATGATGATATCTCCTTTCCGGATTCTGCAAGAAACCAGTCACTTTACAGGTATTGATTTTTTCAGGCCGAAAGAATTCAGACATCCAGTTCCTGCCTCAGCTCACCCATGGATATGACGGGATCTTCTTCGGACAGACTTTTCAGGAATTCCATAAACTCCTTGTTATTCTTCAGCAACTCCGCTTCGGCATCAAATTCGTCTATCTGTGAAAATACAAACATCTCACCGCCCGGCTTGCGTAAGATAAGCGTTTCCCGGCCTGCCATATTTATCATCTGATTAAGTTCAGGATATCCCTGTTCCAATCGGATCAGTTTCATAGTTCGATCTCCCTGATTTATGCAAAGATATCTTCTATAGGCAAATGTATATCCAAAACACCGTCAACAACATCACCGGTGTGAAATCTTTGATATTTCTCTGCCTCCGAATAGACAATGACAGAACGGGTAATCGGCACAACAAGCCAACAGGATTTTATACCTGCCCCGAAATAGATTTTAAATTTATCCAGTGCCTCCTGGGATCCCTGAGTCGGGGAAAGAATCTCGACTGTCAGCAAAGGCATCTCTTTCATTCTGATGATGTCGTCAACACTGAAATCAATTTTTCTTTTAGGATACAGACAAATATCAGGGATATGCTCTTTCCCGCCGATTTCCAGAGTCAGTTCGGAAAAAACCGAATATTTCTTCAGATTGTTAAAAGCTGTTATCAGATTTCCGGCAATATAAGCGTGATGACATGACGGATTCATAGATTCTTTCCTGAAAACTTGGTTTTTCGAGTGTGTCCCATCTCCCATTATATCATTCCAATTCTGATTCCAAAACCGGTGGATTCCGGGTCAGAACTGAAAAACCTGAGAACTTGGTTTTTCGAGTGTGTCCCAGTATATCACTCCAATTCTGATTTCAAAACCGGAATCCGCCATAACAGCGGTGGATTCCGGGTCAGAACTGAAAAAATGTTCCATTTTTTCAGTTCTGCCCGGAATGACAGGCGGAGGAGGGACACACCCGGTTTTTCAGAGCTATCTGCGATCCACTTCCTTTTTAGCCGTTTCCCACAATGTTTCCATTTCATCCGGCGAGGCTGCATCTATGGGCCTTCCGGTTTCAGAGACAGCCCTCTCCATATATTTGAAGCGTTTTACAAACTTTTTGATGGAACCTGTCAGCGCGGTTTCAGGGTGAATTTTTGCAAAACGGGCCACATTCACAAGGGTGAAAAGCACATCCCCGAACTCCAGGGCGACACGATCCTGATTTTTCCTGTCCCCGTTCCCGTCCAACTCTGATTTCAGTTCGGCCCACTCCTCTTCCACCTTTTCCATCACCCCTGAAATATCATCCCAGTCGAACCCTGTCCCCGCGGCCCGCTCCGAAATTCTGTAAGCCCGCATCAGGGCAGGGAGATTGTCAGGAACCGAATCCAACACCGATGATTCCTGCTGAACAGCTTTCTTCTCTTTTCTCTTGATCTCCCGCCACTGCTGCCTGACCTCTTCCATGCTGTTCACGGTAGAGTCACCGAAAACATGGGGATGACGGTGAATCATCTTCTCTGTGATCCCCTGGGCCACATCCTTTATATTAAAGAGTTCCATCTCCTGGAACAGTCTGGCAATGAAGAAAACATGAAAAAACACATCCCCAAGCTCTTCGCAAACCGCCTCGGGGCTTCCCGTTTCAATGGCTTCAACCAGTTCATAAACCTCTTCCAGCAGATAGACCGCCATTGTCCGCGGAGTCTGTTTCTGATCCCATGGGCATTGGTCTCTCAGGGTCGCGACCAGTTCAATTAAGTCTTCAATGTTTTTAGTTGATGTTTGATGCTTGATGTTTGATGTTTGATGCTTGATGTTTGAAATTTCCGATTTGAAGTTAAGGGTTAAAATGAAATCAGCCTGTGATTTCGGCTTCACATACAGCAGTTTTATAATATGCTGTTAATTCCTAATTCCCCAATTCCTAATTCTTAATTCGTGTTTTCCACACCTTTTTAAGATGCTCTGTCTTAACAACAAATTCCCGCTTCATATTTTTGGGAACCAGTTCGGCCATTTTTTCAGAGATCAGGATTACACGCGGGGATAGCATGGAATCTCTGATAACCGGCACTCCTTTTGAGAGAAAGGCGGTAAAGGTCATCAGCAGAACAGATACGATGAGTACCCCTTTGACAAGACCGCATCCGCCTCCGGAAAGCCGGTCAACCCAGCCGAACGTGATGATTTTAAGCAGATACTTGACTATGACGCCGATGATGCCGATCGTAATGAAAACGCCGAAAAAAATGATCAGAAAGCTTGATATGTTCAGATATGAAGGTTCTGTTATCCATTTCGACAAATATTTTGCCGCGTTCATGTAATAGGTGCAAGCAGCCCAGAAACCTCCCGACACCCCTGCGATTGAAACCAGTTCCCTCACAAGGCCCCTGAAAAAACCCATTACCAACCAGTAGCTGACAAGAACTATCATTAAAATATCAAGTGGATTCATACGTTTTACCTGTATCTGGGACTTTTGGAAACTTTGTCATAAGACTTCAAAGTTTTGGAAACTTCAGAAGTCTGATGCTTAAAAGGTAAAAGAACCAGTCCCTCAAATTTATAAATTAGATAAAATAACAAAGCAGATGTTAAGAGTCAAGCGTATTTTTTTGTATTTGGTATCCTTTGTCCGCATCCAATCAAAATGATCGACATGTCATTTTTAATATATGGGATTGTACCCGTTAGAGGGTGTTTGAAAACACCCTTTAGCCTTGATTCCGCCCGTGTCCGTGCCCGATTTTCGGGCAGGGGATGCGCGTGCAGGCTAGTTTTCAAACACCTTATAGACTGACAGAGTTGTAATTTTGATATGACCGTTTTTTAAAGTGTTACCTTCATTTGAGTGTAACCAAAATAAAAGCAGAGTTGATTTTCTGAGGCTTAAACGCGGAGGACGCAGAGAACGCGGAGTTTCGCAGAGGAGCCTGACAGGATTCCCTCTGCGACCTCTGCGTCTGAGAGTTCAGGTTCGGCAGGTCATGCTCCATTTTGAGCAGAGTTAAACGCGGAGGCCGCAGAGAACGCGGAGTTTCGCAGAGGAGCCTGACAGGATTCCGCCCGTTTCCCCTCTGCGACCTCTGCGTCTGAGAGTTCAGGTTCGGCAGGTCATGTTCCATTTTGAGCAGAGTTAAACGCGGAGGCCGCAGAGAACGCGGAGTTTCGCAGAGGAGCCTGACAGGATTCTGCCTCTGCGTCTGAGAGTTCAGGTTCGGCAGGTCATGTTCCATTTTGAGCAGAGTTAAACGCGGAGGCCGCAGAGAACGCGGAGTTTCGCAGAGGAGTCTGACAGGATTCTGCCCGTTTCCCTTCACTGCGGGCCTCTGCGTTCACTGCGGCCTCTGCGTTTAAGAGTTCAGGTTGGTTCATGTTTCATTTTGGTTACTCCATAAGTGTAAACTTAAATCTCTTTATCTTGCTCTTGCTCTTTAGATTAAAGATAAAGAGCAAGAGCAAGAGTAAGAGTAAGAGTAAGCCCTAAGTTTACACTTATGGGTTACACTCATATCATTTTAATTGAGCCCCATTTCATAAACTGGTGATTGTTAAAAACCAACACTTTTAATACACCCCGAATTAAAAATGAATCGAGTGTAACCAAAAGCAGAACTGATTTTCTGAGGTTTAAACGCAGAGAACGCGGAGTTTCGCGGAGGAGACTGACAGGATTCTGCCCGTTTCCGCTCTCTGCGGGTCTCTGTGTTTAATTCTTAACTGTAAGCATCCTTCATAGAAACTTTTCTGTCCGTGAACGTGAAAGTTCATGTTTATGAAAAAATGTAAACCGATGAAGGATGCCCATTATTCATTAACCAATTAGGCATCTTTCATATTACTTCACACTTTTTCTGAGGAATGAACTCATCCGCGTTTGTCCGCGTGCATCCGCGTTCCGCTGTTGTTTCAAAAGTGTCAACTGACAAATGAAGGATGCCACCAATTATTTCCAACAGACGATTAAGAAAGGCGGAAAATCCTGTGGATATCCGACGGGTCTGCCGGCCCATGCCATTGCAGGGTGAAGCGTCTGATGTTTCCGACGGGATCTGCATTTCCATGCAAAACGCGGGAACGAGGTCAACGCTTTGCCCCGCCTCCGACCAATGATGTCAGGGCATCCACAAAGCCTTTCATCTGTTCAGCCTGGGTATTCATTTCCTGGGAAACTCCCGCGGACCTTTCCGAATTGTTCACATTTTTCTGTATCATTTTTTCCATCTCCGTTACGGTTCGGTTCACAATTTCAATTCCCTGATCCTGCTCGCCGGATGCCGTCGTAATCTCTCTGATCAGCTCGCCAACTTCAGAAGCGTTCAAAGCGATTTCTGAAAAGGTTTTGTTGGCTAAAACGACAAGCTCCGAACTGTTTCGGATTTTCATTACCGTATGCTCAATGAGGTCGGACGTGCTTTTCGCCGCGTTTGCCGAACGTGCGGCAAGATTCCTGACCTCATCGGCCACCACCGCAAATCCGGCCCCGGCCTCTCCGGCCCTTGCCGCTTCAACTGCCGCATTGAGCGCCAGCAGATTGGTCTGGAAGGAAATATCATCGATCATTTTGATTATTTTTGATATTTCCCTGCTCGCGTTGCTCATCTCCTCCATTGAAAAGGTTAGTTCTTCCATTGACTCTCTGGCTTTTTCAACAACCTGCCTGACATTCTGCATGAGAGCGTCCGCCTGATTGGCGTTATACGCGTTTTGCCGGGTCATGGCGGATATCTCTTTCACAGACGAAGCGGTTTTTTCAATGGTTGACCACTGCCCTGAGGCCTCTTCAGCCAGTTGCTGACTGGCAGACAGAACATTGGCGGAAGCATTCGCCACCTCTCCTGCTCCGTCATTCAGACCGATGACAACATGACTGAGCAGCCGGGTTATGGAGCGAATGAAGAGCGTACTGAGAATCGTCAGGATGAGCACGGTAATCCCGACTGTCAGGACGCTGACCCACACTCCGCTATCTCTGATTTTCCCTATGTCCTGCCTCGCGGCGATTACGGCTGCCTGTACGCTCTTCTTCAATCCTGCATTGGCTTCGTCAAGTCTGACACTGAGGTTCTGCAACTGTTTCCAGAAATTGTAAAACCTCTCCCGCGTCTCCCGGATCATCTTCCGGTGTCTGACAATTTTCTCCCACAACTGGTTATACTTCTCTTCGTTGACAGAAAGCACCACGCCAAGCGTGTTGTTAAAGCTGATCTCCATCTTCCCCTCAAGTTTCTTATCCGCTTCCTCAAAATGTGGTGCGTCAGAGAACATGAGCAGTTCATTCAGATTTAACATGGCCGAAGCGGTAAATCCCATAATTTGCTCAAAACCGCTTCGCAGAGCCATCTTTTTCTCGGGCAGGCTCATTCCCTGTATGATGGTCAACTGCGTCTCCTCCTCAATAATACTCTCTACGGCGTTTCTGAGAAGATTGTCGCTTGCATTAAAGTGGGATATAAGGGCGGCTTTGCTTTCAGCGAGATTCCGAACGCACACTGCCGCTTCGTCAAACGCCTTCTGATGGGCAACCGACGCATCTTTTATTTCTCTGATCAGCCCCTGCATTTCCGCACTGCTGTCAAGATGCTTCCACTCAGTAAAAATATTGTCAATCTTCTGAGACTGATCTGAAATTCGATCAAGAAGCTCATTCCGATTGGTGTTCAGATAGGCTGTCTCAGTCAGGGTGCGCTCCGCAATATGCCATGCCACATCGCTTCCATACTGCCCCATGACAAACGCCCGCTCCGTTTTAACGCCGACATATATGTCCATTCCCTTGACAAGAAACAAGCCGATCAGCCCCAGCATGGGAAGCACGGCAATTTTAATGCTGAGTCCATATTTTTTTTTGATACCGGAGAGATACGCCATCTGCCTACTACTCCTTTTTCATTGCTTCTTCAACTTCTTTCTTTGTGATATCATATATTCCGACGCCTGCGAAAAGTTCCATATTCGGAACTCTCATAATATAACTCACTTTAAGTGAAAGTTCGCCGCTGCCGGGACGGGGCCACCAGTACTCGGACCAGCCTTCCCCTTTTTCTCTGGCGATTCTGAGGAAATCACACGCCAGACACTTTCCTTTCTTGTCCTTGATGTTCATCATGTTCTTGCCAACGAGTTTGGGCCTCAGATGCTGGACAATGGTACCGTCCATGTTATAGGTGAAAACATATAAATCGCCGTGAACAAATTCGCCTTTCGGATCGCTGAGGATCGGAAATGCCTGATCCGGCCCCTTCTCCTGAATCAGTTTTACCGCTTTTTTCACAAGTTCAATCACCTGCTGCGGTGTAACCTTCTGATCACCCGCCTGAACCGCGGTGGTACAGAACACCAGCAGAACCCCGCACAAAATCAATATGAACAGATTCCTTGTCATTACGTTACCTCCTAAAAATTAAGTGTTTCACAGGAATTTCACATAAGAAGAGGATGGCCCCGCTTCGGAACCAATCCTTTGCCATGAAAATCTGAGTACAGGACAAAAGGTGGATTCCCCTTCGACAGGCTCAGGGAACGATTCCCGGCATTTCCGCCCGGAATGACAGAGTGCCGTTTTTCAGGCATCCGAAGCTTTTTGTCCTGTACACAGCATGAAAATACATTTTCATCACCGGTGAAAAAAATTTTCATGGAAGTTTCGGCATCTTTCATATTACTTCAAAAACAGTTCACACTTTTTCTGAGGAACAAACTCATCCGCGTCCCACTGTTCTTTCAACTGACAAATGAAGGATGCCGAAGTTTCTTATGTGAAATTCCTGTAGTTTTGCCGACATAACTGCGGCATCACTCTTTCCAAGTAACAAATATCGCCATCCCGGCCATAACGGCACCAAATATCAGCAGCGCGGCCCAGGCAAAATTCAGAAACAGAAGATGTCCCACGCCGAAGCAGAAGGAATAGACGGTAAACGCTCCCAGCGCCCAGTGGATGCAGCAGCGTCTGAAATGAAAATTCCAGCCAAGATCGGGATACGCCCTGAATATCGGTCCCCAGAAGGTCGGAAACGGTTTGACCTTCTCGCAGAATTTTCTGAGATGTTCCTGAGATGTCGGTTTTGTGAGAAAACAGACGGTTAACCAGGAAACCGTGCAGAGAACCATGACGATGATGAATCGGTATTGCCAGTCCATCTGGGGGATGTGATCCCAGTATCCCAACGCTTTTCCGAATTTGGGAGAGAGAAGCGTACTCCCCATGCCGGATGCCGCAAGCGCGGCAATCTCGGCCCAGGCGTTGACCCGCCACCAGAACCATCTGATAACGATCACGATCCCGTAGCCCGCGGTGAGCATGGACATGTAATACCATGCGCTGCTCACCGAGTCAAGGTTGTAGGCGATAATCACCGCGAGAATGAGCATCAGCACCGTGCTGACCTGTGAGGCTCTCACATAATGCTTTTCAGAAGCGTTTCTCATAATGAACCGGCGATAGATATCATTCACCATGTAGGACGCGCCGAAATTGATATGGGTGTCCACCGTGGACATGAACGCGGCCATGAGCGATGCCAACATCAGCCCCAGAAAACCGGAGGGGAGCAGTTTGATGATGAGCATGACATATCCGGCTTCCGGAGTCTTTATGTCCGGGTAAAGGACCAGAGAGGCCAGCGCGGCAAAGATCATGGGCCAGTAATTGAACCCGAAGGCCAGCAGCGCGAAGAAGATGGTGGCAAAGGAGGCATCTCTTTCGTTTTTTGAGGAGATGATCCGCTGGGTGATGGCTGGCGGCGGATTTCCCCACCATTTCAGGGTCATAAAGACGATGAAGGTCACGAAAAAGGGTGTTCCCATGGTCGGAAAGAACGAGAGACGCTCCGACGCGGATGCCTCGCCGTATCGCTCCGCAATTCCGGCCATCACATTTTCGATCCCGCCGATATGATTCCAGACAAAAACGGCAAGTATGACTGACCCTGCCGAGCCGATGATGAACTGGAAAAAGTCGGTGGCCGCGATTCCCCACAGCCCTGACATGGTTGTATAAACAAGGGTGAAAAGGAGAATCGAAAAGAGGAGCATATCCGGATCAAATCCGGGAACCACAACCTCAGCCACGGTCCAGACCGCCTTGATGATCCATCCGAGTGTGATGGCGTTGGCAAAGATGCCGAAATAAACACCTTTGAAGCCCCTGAGAAATGCGGCAGGTTTCCCGTCGTATCGGAGTTCGATCAGTTCCGCGGTCGTGATGATCCGGGAACGCCGCAGAAGCGGCGCAAAGATGAACGCGCCCAGTGCGCCGGCCCCGCCGAGCACAAATGACCACGCGTACCATACGCCGGGAATGCCGTCCTTTGCGATAAGTCCGGTGATGCCCAGGGGCGTGTCAATGGCAAACGCGGACGCGACCATGGACATGCCGGCAAGCCACCACGGCAGGGCCCGGCCCGAGACAAAGTATTCGTTGACGCTTTTCAGCGCGCGCTTGGAGAAACATATACCCACCCCCACGCTTAAAAGCAGGTAGGCGACAATTATTATCCAGTCTATTATTGGAAGTTCCATAAATCTCCTGATTAAGTAAATTAAAGTTCGTAGTTCCGCCTTTAGGCGGCACCGAACTTTTCACCTGAAAAAACAAATGCTGATTACAACGCCTTTCGGGGAGATTGTGCCAACAAGGGATCCCAAACCTGTCATTCCGGACAAAAATGATAAGAATCGGCAGGATTCTTATCATTTTTGACCTGGAATCCACAGCCTCCCAAAAGGCGTTATAACCAGATAAATGAAGGATGCCAGTAAATTGTCATAATCCCGTCCAGCAACAGGAATACCCCGACGCTGAGAGGGATCGCCATATCCCGAACATCATGCCCCGCTGATGCTGAACATCATACTCGACGATGCTGAGAGGGGATCTGTAAATCCCCGAACATCATACACGGTAACTATCCTGACGATGCTGAAAGGGGAATCGGTGATTCCCACATCTGTGGAAATGAGGCTACTTTTCTTTTTGCTTCCATCACTTTTTTCGGACAGGAAAGCCACGTTTTCACCTTCAATCAGACCTTCGGAGACTCTTTAAATCCCTTCACATTGCCGGGATAGCCTGTCCATGAAGCGATTCCTATCTTATATCTGCCAGTTTCCCTACAGATGCCCGCGGGCAACGGTCAGAAAACAGCAAATGACGAATATGACTGATATTGATGCGTTTTTCATATTTACCCTCATTTACCTCCTTAATTACCCGGTTTGTGTGACGGTGTTCCTGAAGAAACCAGGTTTTTTAAAAAAACCCGGTTTCTATCTCCCAATTATTTTAAATACTACTTAAATGATCGGACACCGTGCTTTTTCAGGATTTCCCTGTAAGTCCCGTCCTCCCGGATGCGTTTTATGCCTTCATTATAATCTTTCGCATATTTTTCAATCCGGTCGGAATGACACGGTGCGTCCACTGGCAGTGGATTCCGGGTCAGTATTGAAAAAATGTCCCATTTTTTCAATACTGCCCGGAATGACATGGCGCTTCCGCTGGAATCAGTGGATTCCGGGTCAGTATTGAAAAAATGTCCCATTTTTTCAATACTGCCCGGAATGACATGCTGTGTTTTCAATCCGGTCGGAATGACACTGTGCGCTTTTCAATTCCGAATGACACGGTGCGTCAACTGACAGTGGATTCCGGGTCAGTATTGAAAAAATGTCCCATGTTTTCAATACTGCCCGGAATGACACGGTGCGCTTTTCAATTCCAAATGATACGGTGCGTCAACTGGCAGTGGATTCCGGGTCAGTATTGAAAAAATGTCCCATTTTTTCAATACTGCCCGGAATGACATGCTGTGTTTTCAATACTGCCCGGAATGACACGCTTTTCAATCCGGTCGGAATGACACTGTGCGCTTTTCAATCCCGGAATGACACGGTGCGTTCACTGACAGTGGATTCCGGGTCAGTATTGAAAAAATGTCCCATTTTTTCAATACTTCACCCACAGATACGCCCCGTTCT
>JAUCGI010000053.1 GCA_030378035.1 Desulfobacterales bacterium HSG2 | reverse complement strand
GGCCTGAAATCCTTTCTCACACATAATCCGTGTCACAAACAACCCGCCAATTTTCATTGCCGGGCATAAGCAAGGAGACTCAGATGATTTCAGAAATCAGATTAATCAATTACAAGAAGTTCTTATGCGAAAGAATCCCGTTGGAACCAGTCACCGTGTTTGTCGGGCCCAACGGATCCGGAAAAAGCACCGTGGCCTCGGCCATCCATGCGATTGCCGCAATCATGCGCCTGGGACTGAATGCGGCGTTTCCAGAGGTATTTTTCTCTTTTGACAGACTGATCAACCATAATGCGGAGAAATTCTCATACCCGGATGCTCCCATGGGACTCGGGATATCCGGGAACATAGATCATCTTTATATGGACTACGATATCCTATTTTGCAAAGACGCAGACAGCCCGTCAGGCTTTTTCATCCGCTACGAAGGTCTGAGACTGACGGACGGGCGATATTCTCTTCACTGGTCATTCGGCGAACATCCTCCGATTGATCCTCGGCTGCCGACAGAGGGAGGGGAGAGAGACCGAATTCCCGGGGATTCTGCGAGAGACAGCCTGTTCATGCAGACAGACGGGGAAAAAGATCGCTCCGACCCGGTCCTGCATGATAACCTCGGAAAAATAAGGCAATACATGCAGCGATTCGTAACCTATCAGTTTTCACCACCGTCTGCCATCCGGCGGGGATACGACCGCTACTTCGGATCTCAGCAGCAGCCCTTTCTGAAACCGGACGGCGCAAATCTGGCCCAGGTAGTTCAATATCTCATCGAGGATCGGAAACCGCTGTTGGCACAGTTCAGGCAGTGGATTGCCGAATACGCCGAAGGGGAGGCCCGGATTGCCGATGTCGGCGTGGCAGCTTACGGTGACAAAGTGTTTCTGAACTTTTATGAGCAGGGGAAGAACGGAAGAATCTTTCCGGTGACAGAGCCGCTGCTCTCAGACGGCTGCTGGATATTCGCTGCAA
The DNA here is from genome assembly GCA_030378035.1 of Desulfobacterales bacterium HSG2. Classification (GTDB taxonomy): domain Bacteria; phylum Desulfobacterota; class Desulfobacteria; order Desulfobacterales; family 4be13; genus JAUCGI01. Next base: position 31,354 of record JAUCGI010000053.1, on the reverse strand, counting down.
TCGCCTGCCTGGCCTCCTGCGAAACCATGCCGACCGTGGCCTTTTTTGAGGAGCCGGAATCCCATCTCCACCCGCACAGACTGCCGTTGCTTTACAAGGTCTTCAGAACCATGGCCGAAAGGGAAAAGGAACCCTGCCAGGTCCTGATTTCAACCCATTCCCCTTATTTTCTTGACCTGTTCAAAGGAACCCCGGATTCGGTGATACTGCTGAATCAGGCCAGGGCGAAAAAGCTGACCGACATTGAGGACTGTGAGAATATTTTATCCCTTTACACACTCGGGGAAGCTTGGTATTCCAATGTGTTCACCTGGGGGAATCCGTGATGAACGATTTCAGCCCTTTGAGAATCATTGTTGTGGGAGACGGTGACACCGATTATCTGTTTTTGGAGAAAGCGGTCAGAGATGATCCGGGGAGGCCCCGGAATATGACAACGGATAGAAGGATTAAACGGATATGTCCGTTTAATCCCCGCTGTCATATCCGATCCGGGAATATCCGTTTCATCCCGGAATCCGTTGTCATATTCCCGGGCCTCCCCAAAATCCGTTATAATCAGGAAAAGATTACATGGCCGGAGAACCGTAATCCTTTCTTACCCACAATCCGTGTAGATGGGAGGGCGGACATAATACGCTCATCTACAAGGATGGTGGGTAAGAAAGGATTACATGGCCGGGGAACCCGTAATCCTTTCTTACCCATAATCCGTGTAGATGAGAGAGAGAACCTGTAATCCCTTTCATCTACAAGGATTGTGGGTAAGAAAGGATTACACGGCCATCTACAAGGATTGTGGATAAGAAAGGATTACATGGCTTGGAGAACCCGTAATCCTTTCTTACACACAATCCGTGTGTAATTAATTGCCAAAAAGGAGCTTAACTATGAAAATAGATTCAAAAGCGTCATTCATCCGATTTGTTTATCCGTTTCTGTTTGATCCGGCCACGTTCAATGAGCGGGTTCATGCAATAGACGGTCGGAAATGGCAGGCTCGGAAGACCGAACAGGCTGTGTGGAACTCGCAGGAAAAATCTCTGAAGGACGAACTCCTGCCCCATGTGGCTGACTGTCTGAGCAATGGTAATAATGATGAAGCCGCTGAATGTCTGTATGACGACAAGCTGACGCCGACTGTGTGCCTGTGGCAGTTGAACCACACGCTGCTTCAGTCCCGATACGGAGGCACGGGCGGCAATGTTCAGTGGGAGCTGGTTCGGAATGAGAAAAAAATTCCCTTTCAGTTTGAGGAATGCCAGCTCGTTTTGTTCGGCATGGGAGTCGGCTTTCTGAGCATCGAGGTGAAACCTGAGGGCGAAAAAGACTCGGACTGGCTTGACTTTCTGCATTATTTCCGATTCATACGCGGGCAGCGGAAAGTCGCTGTGCGGGGAAGGAAACGCACGGGCTTTGATCGGGAGACAAAAAAACCGGTTCTGAGTCCGTTTTTCCCGGAACCGGCCGGCGGCGTCAGCAGACATCCCGGCAAACCCAAGCTGTTCGGCGATGTTATTGACAGCATACTTGATCTGGGAGTGCGCAGAGGTGATGCGAAAAATGTGTTTGTTCCGGGGGAAATGCTTCCGTTCACAGCACTCTTCGCAGATGAGTCAGAGGGGGAAAACATACCTCATTTCGTTTACCGGGTGCGTAATTTCTTCAACACCTCCCAGGAGCTGCATCCGGCGGCCGAACATCTGCGTATGGATGATCATTCAACGCTCGCTTACGCGGAACGTCAGTGGTTTCTGTTCTCATTGGCCGGCGGTGTGTTCATCGCTTTTGACGCTCCGAATACAAGGTTTTTCCGTAAGACTCTGCCGGAGCAGTTGGGACGCCAGTATTTCTTTCTGTTTTTCTTCACATTGCACCAGCGGTTTGTGCTTATCAGGATGCTGAAGGAGATCGGGGAAACATGGTCAGAGATGAACGGCCGGACGACTCGCAGCGTTCTTTCCGAGATCATGCGTGATGTCATCCGCCAGTTCTCTGACGCCCGGATTTTCGGGAACCCTGAGATGAAACCCTCTTCCCGGATTCGTGAACTTGTATCCCGAGTCAGAACCCCGGGCTTTTTCCGGGGAACGGCCGGACGGATATGGGAGCATGGCCGTCATCTTGCTGCGAGGTTCTTTAAGAAGAGGAAGTCCGGCATAAGGAAGGAATTCCCCCATATCCGGGATGAGATATTGCAGTTCAAGGCACGGGGCTTTTTCGTACAGGTGGCCCAGCGTGACAATTATCACCGCTATTATGCCAGGTTGCAGGAAGCCTTGCAGGTTCATCCGTTGTATGAGGAGGTCAGCAGCGCGGTGCGGGAGATGTATGAATACATGAAGGTTCGGAGGACAGAACGAATTGAGAAATGTATGCTCTTTTTCACCCTGTGTATCGGGATTCCCGCTCTGATTGTCGGTTTTCTCGGAATCAATCTGCGGACCATCACCCTGGAAACAGAAGGCATGTCAATATGGATGGCCCTGTTCTGGCTGGTTATCGGCATGATATTTGCGATAATTGCCTGGTTTCGGTTCAGGGACTGATCAATCCCTTTCATCTACACGGATTGTGGGTGAGAAAGGATTACATGGCTGGTGAACCCGTAATCCTTTTTTAGACATAATCCGTGTAGATGGGAGAGAGAACCCGTAATCCCTTTCATCTACAAGGATTGTGGGTAAGAAAGGATTACATGGCCGGGGAACCCGCTATCCTTTTCTTATCGCTAATCCTTGTAGATGGGGGGCGTGCAGATGGAAAGACGGATACATGCTCATCTACAAGGATTAGCGATAAGAAGGGATTAATGGCCTGGAGAACCCGTAATCCTTTTCTTATCGCTAATCCTTGTAGATGGGAGGCGTGCAGATGGAAAGACGGATACATGCTCATCTACAAGGATTAGCGATAAGAAGGGATTAATGGCCTGGAGAACCCATAATCCTTTCTCACACAATCCGTGCAGACGCAAAAACAAACAACGGATATTCTCACGCATCAGGTTTAAAGGAGGATGATAATGAAGAAACACTTGGAAAATCTTATGATACATCGGTTCCGAGGATTACGGGAACTGGAACTGTCCGGCCTGGGACGAATTAATCTTCTTGTCGGGGCCAACAACTCCGGAAAGACCAGCGTCCTTGAGGCGGTTTCAACGTATTGCCGGCCGCTTGATCCGCTGGAATGGTTGAATACCGCATGGCGTCGGGAAATGACATCCTCCCGTGTTCCCATGTTGGATGCTCTGAAATGGTTATTTCCGCAAACGAATCATCAGACTGAGGACTCGCTGTACAGCGGAGAGACCTTTGTCAGCGGAAACGGGGATTTCTGTGTTGCTGAGTCCCACGGGAGTTACAGCGAGATTTTAAGTGCGGATCAGGCTGAACCAAGCGAAGATGAATCTCTGCCTTATGCGTCTGACAATATAAGGCGGGGTGCTAATTTCTCGTTGAAAGCAATGATGCACTCCCGGGCAGATGGTCCGCAGGAAATTTCTGAAAATTTCCAACTCTGGCAGAACGAACGGTTTGTCAGCAGGCAGAAGCCCCGGAAACCGATCCTGCCGGCAGCCACGATAACGCCTTTTTCGCATTGGGTGGAACAGACCCAGATCGGGCAGTTCACAGAGATTGATCTGAATTCCAAGGCAGGAGAGATCATCGAAATCATAAAACAGACCGAACCCGGGATATCAGAACTGAAGATTCTTTCTCCCGAAGGGATTCGTCCGATCTTATATATCCGCCATGATGATCTGGGACTTTCGCCGTTCAGCGCCATGGGTGACGGCGTCCGCCGCACATTGACCATCGCCCTGAATATGCTGCTGGCGGAAAACGGAATCCTTCTCATTGACGAGATCGAAACCGCAATCCACACCTCTGCGCTGGTCAGCATTTTCCGATGGATGGCACATATTTCCAGATCGCTGAATGTCCAGATTTTTGCCACGACTCACAGTCTCGAAGCAGTGGATGCGATGCTGGAATCGCCGGAAGATGATGAGGGAGAGGAGGATTTGGTGATATATCGACTGAACCGAACCCGGGAGAAAACTGCTGTTACAAGGTTGGACTGGGATACGCTTTGCGTGTTGAGAACGGAACTGGGACAGGAGGTGAGATAATGGCTGGCCAATATGCGATTCTGGGTGTGGAAGGTCCCCATGACCAAGCATTTGTTTCAAAGATATTGCAGTTGATGGGATTCCGGGAATTCAAAGGGAAAAAATCCAAACTGAACCCTTTCTGGTTTCAGTTTATCCCCACCTATCCTAAAAAGCAGCTTTATGTCCGAGTTGATATGCCTTCAATTCTTTTTACAGATGACTTGTCGGTGGCTGTTTACGCGGGTGAGGGAACGAATCTGAAATCCAGATTCCCGGTTCTGCTCCGAAATCATCCGCCGTATCATCAGGACATTTCTGCTTTCGGGATCATCGCCGATGCTGACGATAAAGAACCCCGAGGGTTGTTCAGGAATATCACAAAGCATTTGAAGTCTTGTTTCCTGATTTCCCGTCGGAACCGGGAGTTGCACAGGCCGGTTCTGTGAGGACAGGAATATTTGTCCTCCCTGACAATATGAACCCGGGCGTTCTTGAAACACGGATTTTGGAATGCGGAGCCATTGCTTACCCCGAATACATCTCCTTGTCTCGGGATTTTGTGGCTCAGTTTGGTGAAGGAGATACCTCCCATTGGAGACCTTTTGATAACGATAAGGCGGTTGTGGCGGCTGTAGCCAGCATCCTTCAGCCGGGCAAGACAAATACAGTGACCATCAAGAAGGATCAATGGATTCAAAAAGAAACATTGTCTGTTATCAGCGATGTTGTTGAGTTCTTGAAGACCTTACTGAAACTCTAATGGGTTCCTTTACATAGTCGGAGAAGCATGGTATTCTAATATATTCGGGGGAACCTGTGACAGATAGCTGGTTCTTACCCACAATCCGTGTGGATGAAAGGCTGGCAGACATGCCTCATCTACAAGGATTGTGGATAAGAAAGGATTACATGGCCGGAGAACCCGTAATCCTTTCTTACTCATAATCCGTGTAGATGGGAGAGAGAACCCGTAATCCCTTTCATCTACAAGGATTGTGGGTAAGAAAGGATTACATGGCCGGAGAACCCGTAATCCTTTCTTACCCACAATCCGTGTAGATGGGAGAGAGAACTCGCATCCCTTTCATCTACAAGGATTGTGGGTAAGAAAGGATTACATGGCCGGAGAACCCGTAATTTACACACAATCCGTGTTGCAACTGAAAATAGCCCGGCAATTCATTGCTGGGGATAAGGAGTTCAGATATGAATCAAACACAACCCCCGACATGCAAAACATGCAGCCAACAACTCATTCAAGTCGGCAAATTCTGGGTCTGCCCCGATCATGGGCAACAGGAGATTGAAGAAGTCCTTTCAACTTCTTCCCTTTTTCCCGAAACTGAGGATCACCCCCTTCTCACGCTGGCAGATGACCTGCCCTGCCCCCTGGCACTGGTTCTGCGGGAATACGCTCTCGAAGCCAATCCCTTTGTGAAACTCCACCGCCTGACCGACGCGGCCGAGATGCTGACCCGGTTTCTGAGCATGATCCTGCTGAGTGATATCCTGCGGCAGTCCGACGGATTTCCCGAGTCGCTTAGGATAGCGTTGTCGGAAAAGATCGAAAGACCCACCTTTGGCGCGTGGAAGGATTTGCTCGAACTTGCTCACAGGAATCTTCCCAAATCCAAAAAGCAGATCCTGTGTTTTGTCCCTGAGTTACCGGCTTATGTCAGAGATTATCTCCTGCCACACCTGGGACACGGGGGCGGAGACGAGGAGAAGCATATCATTGCCATGCGCAACCTTCTGGCTCATGCCGGAAGACTGCCTGACACACGGGCAGAGGAACTTCTGACGAGCCATCAGGATCGCTTTGAAACCCTGATGACGGAATCGGCGTTTCTGAAGAACTGCGCTTTGACCGCATGTACCGGTGACGGAAAACCAGTCTCCCTGCAAGGCGTTCCCCGGTCTCAGGATGATCTCTTGCCGATTCAGGTTCCCGATTCAATGCCGCTTCAGCCCGGGCGGATTTATCTCCTCTGTGAACACGAAGCCCTGGACCTGTTCCCGCTCCATGTCTTCAGCGAGGTCTTTCAGAACCGGGAAGGCAGGTGGGAGCGGATTGCCGGAGAGACTCCCCAGTTGTATTTCCGTTCCGACCGTAACATCGTTGATTTCACCGTGCTGAGTGACAAGGCCGCGTTCAGCCAGCAGAGCGGCGAGGTTCTGGAACGGTTCCGGGAAATCTTCAAACTGGAGGAATGGCGCAGTCTGACCGAGGCCGATGAGGAACGGAAAGGGCTGACCTTCAGGCCCCTGATCGAAGAACTCTTAGAAGTCTTTGTGGGACGGGATGCGGATGTGAAGGTTGTTAAAGAGAAGGTTAAATCCCATGACTGGGGGCTGTTCTGGATTGCGGGGGATCCGGGCGTGGGCAAGTCCGCGCTCATGGCAAAACTGATGAAGGATTACGAAGGCGCGGCAAAGAACATGCTGATGATCCCCTATTTCTTCCGTGCGGGTCATGCGGACTGTTCCGTCAGTCAGTTTCTCCGGGCCGCGCTGCTCCACTTGCAGACCGCTTTGCAGGAACCGATTGAAACCTCGTCTCTGATGACGCCCCAGGAGCTTATTCACAAATTTCAGACCGCAAGCGAAAACTTGGATAAGAAGATTCTCTTTCTGATTGACGGATTGGATGAAATTTATCGTATGGATTCGGGGATTATCTCCCACCTCTCCTCGCTGGCCATGTCCAAAGCGGTCTGTGTCTGTGCGGGGCGGAGGGATGCGGATATTGAATCGAGGTTAAAGCAGGACGCGGACGCGGTATTTCCCGAAGGCCTGGGCAGATTGGATGAACAGGCTGTCCGGACCATGCTGACCGAGCATTTGGATCGGCTCAAATACGAACTCTTTGACCGGGATGAGATTGTGGAGAAAGTCCTCTATATCGTCACCGAGCAGTCATTGAAAGGGCTGAAATCGGAGAAACTCCCCAAGAATGTGTTAAAGGAACTCAGAAATCTCAGTGATAACGAATTTGCTGAAAAGGAACTGTTCATCAACGCGGTCAGGGAGGTGACCGGAGCGGAGGTGGTCTCCCAGTTCGGTTCCCTGATCCTGAAACATGCGGAAACATGCCGATACCGCAATCGGTTCATCGAAACGCTGATTGAGAAATCCGACGGATTGCCGCTCTATGTGAAACTGGTTGTGGAAGATCTGAAGCAGGGTGTCCTGAGTCTGAGGAGCGAAGATAAACTGCCGGACGGATTGTCCGCTTACTTTGAGCAGATTCTGGAACGGCTGCGCATCAGTGACATTGGGAGCATCCTGACTCCTCTGTTTTGTGTGCTGGCATGGGCGAAAGCCCCGATGACCGAGCCCGGGCTGAAAGTTCTCTTATCCGATTTTCACCTGAGCAGAGGGCGCAACTGGGAAAAGCGGTTCCATGAGGCATTGGCTCACGGACATCTCATGCTGCGTTCCGGGCACACGGCCGAGGGGGAGAATGGGTGGACATTTTATCATCATTCATTTCATCAGCATATCTTTGAATCGGAAACTGTGGGGGATAATCGGGAATGGGCGCGGGAGGTGTGGTTGGAGTGGCTCGCCAAATGGCAGGATTTGAAGGAGGAAGGCATTCGGCGATATGCTCTGCGTCATTATGCGGAACATCTTCACGAGGCAAAGGAATACGAGACGCTCTTTACGCTGGCGCGGGATAAGGGGTTTCGGGAGATGCAGGCAAGGGAAATTATTGATGACCCGAATTTACCCATGCAGCCTTTGCAGATTGCCCTGAACGCTGCGGGGGAAATTGATGACGCGAAAGGAATGGCGGAGTTTTCCCTCACCCATTCTTGGCAGGTGACTGAGATTATGCAAGAGTCGCCTTTGGAGGCATTGGGGAAAGGGAGTCTGAAGCGAGCGTGTGATTTGGCGGATTTGTACGATATTGACCGGTCTGTGAAGTGGTATTTGCTACTGGCGTGGGCATTGAAGGATGCGGGGCGAATGGATGAGGCAGAAGAGATAGTGGCGATGTTGGTAAAAAAAGAACTGCCTCGGGGAAAAAGCAATAATGGGGAGTTGGTTTTCCTGCTTGGCCAGATCGCTGAAGTCAGCGAAAGCATTTTTAGTCACTTATGCAAACAGCTTTTGAATGAATTTGGCAGGAAGGATATTTCTGCCTCTCTGATCAAGAAAAATTATTTCTCTCACGCCCTTAGAACCGCCCGCTGTATTAGCGATGACTCTGATCGTGCGCGGACATTGAAAATAATTGCAGAAGCTCAGGCTCAGGCCGGGGAGAGAGAAGAGTCTCTGAAAACGCTTGCCGCTGCCCTTGAAACCGCTTGGTGCATTGAAGATAAGCCTGATCGTGTATGGGTGTTGAGAGAAATTGCGGCAACGCAGGCTCAGGCCGGAGAGAGAGAAGACTCTCTGAAAACACTTGCTGCTACTGTTGAAACCGCCCGAAGCATTAAACATACTGCTTATGAAGATTACGATCAGTGTATGGGGGACTTGGAAGAGATTGCCGAAATGCAGGCTCAATCCGGGGAGACTGTTGCCGCCCTTGAAACCGCCTGGAGCATTAGCGATGACTCTTGGCGTGTATTAGCGTTGAAAAAGATTGCCACAGCGCAGTTTAAGGCCGGGGAAAGAGAAGAATCTTTGAATACTCTTGATACTGCCCTTTTAACTGCTCGGAACATAAAACCTCACTCTGAGGAAGATTACTTTGATCATGCGTGGACTTTGGGCGAGATTGCGATAGCCCAAGCTCAGGCCGGGGAGGCCTTCGCTCTTAAAACCGCTCGGAGCATTGACGATGACCAGACGCGTGCGCGGGTCTTGAAAGAGATTGCCGCGACTCAGGCTCGGTCCGGGGAAAGAGAGGAATCTCTGAAAACTTTTACCGCGGCCCTTGAAACTGCCCGGAGCATTAAAAATGACCCAAGGCGTGCGGAAGTGTTGAAAGAGATTGCCGCGGCTCAGTCTCTGTCCGGGGAAAGAGAGGAATCTCTGAAGACTTTTGCCGCCGCCCTCGAAACCGTCCGGAGCATTAAAGGTGAGCGGAGGCATGCATGGGAGTTGAAAGAGATTGCTGCGGCTCAGGCTCAGGCCGGGGAGAGAAAAGAATCCTTGAAAACTTTCACCGCCGCCTTTGAAACCGCCAGGAGTATTGAAGATGACCCGAAACGTGCGGAAGCGTTGAAGGAGATTGCCACGGCTCAGGCTCAGGCCGGAGAGAGAAAAGAATCTCTGAAAACTTTCACCGCCGCCTTTGAAACCGCCAGGAGCATTGAAGATGACTCGAAACGTGCGGAAGCGTTGAAAGAGATTGCCGCGGCTCAGGTTCTGGCCGGAGAGAGAAAAGAATCTCTGAAAACTTTCACCGCCGCCTTTGAAACCGCCAGGAGCATTGAAGATGACCCGAAACGTGCGAAAGCGTTGAAAGAGATTGCCGCAACGAAGATTCAGACCTGGGAGAGAGAAGAATTTCTGAACGCGGCCATTGAAGCTGCTCGGAGCATTGAAAATGATCAGAGACGTTCGGAAATGTTGAAAGATATTGCCGTAGCTCAGACTCAGGCCGGAAAAAGAAAAGAATCTCTGAATACTTTTGCAGCGGCTCTTGAAATCGCCCGGAGCATCAAAGATGACCGGAGGCATGCGGAAGAGTTGAAAGAGATTGCTGCAATGCAACTTCTTCAGACCGAGGAGAGAGAAAAATTTCTGAACACGCTTGCCGCGGCCCTTGAAGCCACTTGGAGCATTAAAGCCTACCCTGCTTACGGCTTGTCGATAAAAACTTTTGAAAAAAATATTGCCGTAGCACAGGCTCAGGCAGGGAAGACAGCCGAGGCTCTTCTAACCGCCCGCCATACCGGTTTTTGGCGTGCGGAAGTAGAGATCGCAGTAGCACAGGCTCAGGCAGGAGAGATAGCCGCGGCTCTTGAAACCGCTCGAAGAATTGAAGGTGAGTCTGATCGTGCGAAAGCGTTGAAAGAGATTAGTGTAGCGCAGGCTCAGTCGAGAGAGAAAGAAGAATTTCCGAATACTTTTGCCAAGGATTTTAAAACCGCTCAGAGTATTGAAGATGACTTTTGGTTAAAAGAGATTGCCGTAGCGCAAGCTCATGCAAAAGAGACAGTCGCTGCTCTTGAAGGCACTCGGAGCATTGAAGATGACTTTTGGCGTGCGTCGGTGTTGAGAGAGATTGCAGCGGTTCAGGCTCAGACTGGGGAAAGAGAAGAATCTCTACAAACTTTTGAATCAGCCCTTGAAAGCGCCCGGAACATTGAATATGACTCCAATCGTGCGGAAGCATTGAAAGCGATTGCGACTGAGCAGGCTCAGGTCGGGGAGAGGGAAGAATCTCTGCAAACTTTTGAATCAGCCCTTGAAAGCGCCAGGAGCATTGAATATGACTCTGGTCGTGTGGAAGCGTTGACTGAAATTGCGACAGCACGGATAAGGGCAGGCTTTCCTGAACAGGTATTAGAAATTCTCGAACTGATTATTGTCAATCGCAACAGACATCTCCCCGAAATTGCCGAAGCCTTTGCCGAAATCAATGACAAAGAAAATTTCAAGCACCTGCTCATTCCCTGCGCCTACTACCTTGATGTGGCCTATCAGATGTGCTGGCTGTTGGCGCGGCTATATCCTGATCAGGTGACAGGTATTGCGGAGGCGATCAAATCGTCCGAACCCTGATTCACCTGATTAAAGGATTGGCAGGATTTCGGTTTAGCCGAAATCACGGCAAAGAAGCCGAGGGATGAAGCCGAGGGATCAATCCCCCGGCTGAAAGCGAAAGTACGGTAAAGCGCACTGTAGCCGGCTTTAGCCTGCTTGAGCTTTCAGCCTCGGGATTAATTCCGAGGCTTCCGGGCATTCTTTCAGTTCAGCCGTCCCTACGGGACTCGGAGAACTTTTTACAACCTGTCCCGGCAATAAATTGCCGGGCTATTCTCAGCCGTCCCTACGGGACTGATTCTGTAGCCGGTTTTAGCCTGCTTGAAGCTCTCAACATCGGAATTGATTCCGAGGCTTTCGGGCATTGCGAAGGCGATTCGATTTTCTACAAGGATTTGGTATAAGAATAGGGGCGTTGCAGGAAAAGGAGAGTCAGTTGACAATCCTTATACCGATTTCACAGATTAACCCTGCCCTGATGAGAACAGGGTTTCACAACAAAAGCATTGTATATTAACCAGAAAACTGAATAAAATTACTACTTCACAAAGGAGGATGTTATGTCTGTCTCATCTGACAAATCAGCCCGTTCTGCTGTCCGCATTGATTTAAGTGCGACACTTCATCAGGACACGCTTATTCGCCGGGCCGCGGAAGCGACCCGGAAAAGCGTGGCCGAATTTGTCCTTGACAGCGCATGCAGGGCGGCGGAGAATGCCCTGCTTGATCATCGACTTTTTCTTTTGGATGACGCGAACTGGCAGAAGTTTCAGGAAGCGATTGACCAGCCTGCCAGGGTCAGGCCCCGGTTGCAGAAACTGATGAGGGAGAAATCGCCATGGGAATGAATATCTCCGCTCCTGCCAAACTTGCCGAACATCATATTGTCGAAGGTTTCGAGTGCGGCTATCCCGCGCTGAATGAATGGCTGTGCCGTTATGCGCTGCAAAATCAGCGGGCATATTCGTCAAGAACTTTTGTTGTCACTGATGAGGACCGGGTTGTCTATAAACGGAAATATACAAAAGAAAGGAAACACAATGAAACTCAAAGTCATCATTCACGAAGCAGAGGAAGGGGATTCTGGGCGGAAGTTCCCGCCATTCCCGGATGCGCCACGCAGGGGGAAACCTTTGAGGAACTGCTTGAAAATCTCTATGAGGCTGTCGAAGGGTGTCTCTCTGTAGATGGGAGGCGTGTAGATGGAAGGGCAGCGGACATGCGCTCGTCTACAACGATTAGCGATAAGAAAAGGATTTCATGGCTTGGAGAACCCGTAATCCTTTCTTACACACAATCCGTGTAGATATGGCAGGAGAACCCGTAATCCTTTACCATGAAAATAGATTTTCATCACCGGGGGTGAAAAGTCCTTTTCATGGAAGTTTCTTACACACAATCCGTGTAGATGGGCTTTCAAATAACCCCGAATGATCAAATGAAAGGAAAAACTACCATGAGCAAAGAAAAACAGACACCGGCTTTGAAACCATATATGAAAGCCGTCAGGACCCATTGTAAGAATTTGTCAAAGAAAGAGCTTATCGAATTTGTCTGCGAAATGGCCCAGGCGGTCTCTCCCCGAGAGAGGGCCGATTTTCTGGAAAAGTTCAGTCAATTCTCAGACAATGCTTCTGAGCCTTCTCCTGATGAAATTAAAAGCGACCTGCCGTTAAGGATCAGTGACCTCAGAGAGAGCATCATAGAACGCCATGAGGCCATTGATGACGGCTCTCTTTATGAGGATGAGGATGAGTATGACAGATATGAATGGGGCGGATATGACTATTATGATGACCATGCGCCGGATTCGATCTCGGAATACCAGAAAAAGGACATAGAGACCCTCTTTGCGGAGGCGGACAGCCTCTTTCTCTCAGACCACTTGGATGATGCCTGCGAGGCTTACGGATTGTTGCTGGAATGGTTTCATTCCCAAGGAGAGAGCGGCTTTTATTATAACATCTCTCAGAATGACATCGAACTGAACTGGCGGGAGACCCGTGCAAGGCACTGCCGATGCGTCTATGAGACATCAAAGCCAGGGGATCGGGTGGAAAAGATGATCCACGCCATGGATGTCCATAAGGTTGTATTTTCTGATCGTTACACCCCTTCAGAGGAGAAACATCCCTCTCTGCGGGATGTGTTCGACGCGAGGCCCGGGAAACTGAAGGGCTGGGACGCATTTCTGAAGGCGTGGACCAAGGCGCTGGCAGGAGAGACAAATGAACGGGCTGTTCTCCTGTTTCTGGAAGGTGTCTGCTGGATGAAGGGACTCGACGGTGTGGCCGGGGAAATGAGGAAACGCCATCATCCGATCGGTTATCTCTATTGGCTCTATCAACTGGTCTCCGAGAAGAAATGGAAGGAGACCGTCAGGGTGGCCCGGAAGGCTCTGGAGAGGATGCCCTACGGGGAATTGCGGGCCCAGGCCGCGGAGTTCCTGACCCGGGCCGGAGAGCAGACAAAGGAACCTGCGAGCATATTGGAAGGGAAGCGGGAACAGTTCTGCTCCACACCCCATGATTCTCGCCTGGGCCTGTTGATTGAGGAGGCGGATCGCCAGCAAGTGAAAGAGGAGGAATTGGAAAGCGCGCTCCGTTTTCTCGACCCGGAGGTGAAACAGGGCAAACTGAAAGTGAAGATTCTGCTCATGCTGGGACGGATTGATGACGCATACAAGCTTGTCAGAAAAGAGAAACCCCTGGGATGGAGTTCTGGTGGAACCAGCATCGGGGTATTCTTCGGCGGAGTGCTGACCGCCCTGACCCACGCGTCCCCCGAAGGCGTGACCATTCATGGGCTTCTGAATCGCTATGTGAGTTTCTCGGGAGGATACTATTTTCTCCCCACTGTCGGGGAATCCGGCAAAAAAGGTGCAAAAGATCGGGTCCTTCGGGAGATCGTGCAGGGCCTGAGCAACGTCTCCCTGACAGACGCGAAGAAGAAAAAGTGGTTCAGTTTTGCAGAGAATCTCGGGGGCAAGCGAATCGACGCAATCGTCTCCAACAAGCATCGGCAGGCGTATGAGCGGGCCGCCCAGGTGTTGGGATCCCTGATGGAAGGACGGTTGCTGAATGATGATGCCCGCGGTGCAAAACGTCTGCTGAACACCTATCGGAATGAGAAATACAACCGATATTCGGCATTCCGGCGTGAGGTGGACGCGGTGTTGACGAGGTCGGAGATTCTCAGTCCGTTTCACAAAAGCAAGTGAAGACTCGGAACCCGTTTTCAAATCAAAAAGGAAAGGAGATAAAAAGGAAAACTCAGGTACGCTAAAGCGCACTGTAGCTGGCTTTAGCCTGCCTAAAGATCTCAGCCTCGGAATTGATTCCGAGGCTTTCGGGCATTTATACAAAAAAGAAAGGAAACACAATGAAACTCAAAGTCATCATTCACGAAGCAGAGGAAGGGGGATTCTGGGCGGAAGTTCCCGCCATTCCCGGATGCGCCACGCAGGGGGAAACCTTTGAGGAACTGCTTGAAAATCTCTATGAGGCTGTCGAAGGGTGTCTCTCCGTGGATGTCTCATCATTGGAAACAGGTGAGAGAGACCGTGTCATGGAGATTGCCGTATGAAATCCGTAACTGGTCAGAAATTTTGTGAAATACTCGGAAAAAAACGGCTGGAATCTGTTGCGGATTCACGGAAGTCACCATATTTACGGCAAAGCCGGCAGAGATGTGCGGTTATCTGTGCCAGTTCACGGAAACATACCGCTTCGGTAAGGTACAGCCCAGACGGCCGTTATATCATTTCTCCAAGCCGGGATGAAATTCTTAAGAAATGGGATAAAGAGACCGGTGGACGCCTCCGCACCATAAGAAACATCCCCGGCCTTCTCATTCAAGGCACGGACATGCGCAACCTGCACCCGGATTCGGAAATCAGCGATGAGGAGAGGGAGATTTTGAGGCAGTACGGGGCTTTGGTGTGACATCTCTGCACGGATTACGGGTATCTGCAGGGATTAGCGATAAGCAGGGATTTTGGGAACTTCATGGCCATCTACAAGGATTGCGGGTAAGAAAGGATTACACGGCCATCTACAAGGATTGTGGGTAAGAAAGGATTACACGGCCATCTACAAGGATTATGGCTAAGAAAGGATTACATGGCTTGGAGAACCCGTAATCCTTTCTTACCCACAATCCGTGTAGATGGGATCCGTGTAGATGGGGAGGCGGGACATACGCTCATCTACAAGGATTAGCGATAAGAAAAGGATTTCACGACAGGAGAACCCGTAATCCTTTCTTACCCACAATCCGTGTAGATATGGCAGGAGAACCCGTAATCCTTTCTTACCCACAATCCGTGTAGATGGGAGGCGTGTAGATGCAAAAACAAACAACGGATATTCTCACTCATCAGGTTTAAAGGAGGATGATAATGAAGAAACACTTGGAAAATCTTATGATACATCGGTTCCGAGGATTACAGGAACTGGAACTGTCCGGCCTGGGACGAATTAATCTTCTTGTCGGGGCCAACAACTCCGGCAAGACCAGCGTCCCTGAGGCTGTTTCAACGTATTGCCGGCCGCTTGATCCGCTGGAATGGCTGAACACCGCATGGCGTCGGGAAATGACATCCTCCCGTGCCCATGCTGGACGCCCTGAAATGGTTATTTCCGCAAACGAATCATCAGCCCTGAATCAGAGCGACAAAAAGTGTTAACTACTTTTCCTGTGTACAGGACAAAAAACTTCGGATGCCCGGAAAACGGCACACTGTCATTCCGGGCGGAAATGCCGGGAATCGGCAGGATTCCCGGCATTTCCGACCCGGAATCCACTTTTTGTCCTGTACTCAGCTACTTTTCATATTAAATGAAGGATGCAAAAAAATGATATCATACAGTCTGAACAACATGGCAATCACCATTGAAAAGGAAGGTGCCAGCCATTTCACAAAGGCAGGCTATCCGATGCGGTTCGGAAAATATTCTGAGATCAGGACATCCGAATACGAATTCCAGTTTAATTTGAAGGGTGAAATTAAATTCATTCGGGGCCTCAACGTAAACTGGCCCCATCCCTCTGAATGGCTGAAACGGACCGACGGAAATGACTGGGTGTTCTATTCGGTCGGCGCAGTCATAGACTACAAGGGCATCATTGACTGTGTTGGCGAATATTATCTCCCATGTCTCATCTACCCCAGCAATTCGCTTTGGGGATTCAATCCTTATACCGATCCCAATGTGTCGAAGGCATTTGTGGCATGGTCCCAGTTGTATGCAAATCTTTACGAGATGCAACGCCGGGATAGGATACCTCCCAATATCAGAGACTTTCTGAGCCTCATTTTCAGTAACGATGAAACCACGCTGCACAAAGAATCGAAAAAGCTGCATTCGATCATCGGCGAACGGGTGTCGGTTCTTCCCCCTGACACCCGTCATGTCGAATATGAGGTCATCCCGCTCATTATTGCCGACGGGTGTCTCTATCATTGCAATTTCTGTTGCGTTAAATCACCCCGGGGATTTCAGGCCCGTTCCGAGGAGAATATCCTTGAGCAGATTCGACAACTGAAGGCCTTCTATGATTGCAATCTGGGAAACTATAATGCCCTGTTTCTGGGAAATCACGATGCACTCGGAGCGGGTGATGAGCGGATATGCATGGCTGCTTCCGAAGCCCTCGGGGCGTTTGAGTTTGGGAACTCGTACATAAAGAATCCCGTACTTTTCTTGTTTGGAAGCGTGGATTCCCTGCTCAAAGCTGAAAACAAATTGTTCAGAAATCTCAGCAGCCTGCCTTTTTACACCTATATCAACATCGGGCTCGAATCTGCTGACGCACCCACTCTGGCAAGCATTAACAAGCCCCTGAAGATATCCGTCATCCGTGATGCTTTCCAGAAGATGCTCGCAATCAATCAGGAGTATGGCAACATTGAAATCACGGCCAATTTCCTCCTGGGAGAGCAGTTTTCGCCTGACCACTACCAGTCCCTTGCCGAATTGCTCCGCAGCGTGCCCGATTCTTCTCACAGCAAAGGCACTATATACCTGTCCCCTTTAATGGATAATCAGAAAAGGCCGA
This sequence comes from Desulfobacterales bacterium HSG2, assembly GCA_030378035.1. GTDB lineage: Bacteria > Desulfobacterota > Desulfobacteria > Desulfobacterales > 4be13 > JAUCGI01. The sequence goes on along the minus strand of JAUCGI010000053.1, from coordinate 14,508 downwards.
CTATAATGGATAGTCAGAAGAGGAATGATCTGTTACAGTCATTCTTTGAGATAAAAAAGCTGAATCGGCTGCCGACATATCTTTACCTTATCCAGCGGTTATAGCTTACTCTTGCTCTTGCTCTTGCTCTTGCTCTTGCTCTTGCTCTTGCTCTTGCTCTTGCTCTTAATCTTACTCTTGCTCTTGCTCTTAATCTTACTCTTGCTCTTGCTCTTAATCCTGTCCGTGTCCGTTCGATTAATAAGATTAAGAGCAAGAGATGTAGGGCAGAGAGATTCGGGAAAGACTCCGCGACCGCGGAGAGGCCGGGTCAAACATCGAAACATCTCTGAATCTTCTCGAACTGCCTGAAATTAAAAATATAACCAAATCTGTCAGGAAGGTTCGCCGGACTTTGCCGGATCTGCTGAATTATTATGACATTGCGGAAGCGGTTGTTTCGGAACTGGAAACTCTGCCCGCCGACCGGGAGGCATTGCAGGCGATCTGCCTGGCATGGCAGTGGCGAAAGAACATGTTCGAAGCGAAAACAGGCAGAGTCCGGAAACAGTGCGAAGCGAATGAGGAACACCCGAATCGCATCTCCAATGCCGATGACGCCGTCTCCGTCCGGATCATCCGTGCCCGGATCATATTCTGTCCCGAGGATGAGTCACTGTGAGACTGCGCCGCCGACGTAAAATCCGCCGGACAGCCCGGAGTCCCGGGTTCTGTCATTCCCGTCGGAGACCGGTGTCTCATTGCACCGGAACCCCGTGAACCCGAGAACCGTTCGGCCTCGTTCCGATAACATCGAAGCTGATGAGGAGGATCTGTCCGTCCCCTGTGAGCAGGTTCCCGGTGAGGGCAAAGAGAGCGATGCGGATCCGGCCGTCCCCCGAATTTTCGACCAGCCTGTGACTCTCATGCCCGAACATGCCGTCCGCCAGCGTCACATCCGCCACCCCGAGCATCCTCTCATCATACTCAATGGTGATGTCAATGCCCTCGATCTCGGTTCCCCCGTTCAGGACTACGGGGACATATTTATGTAACCTCCCAAGTCCTTACAGCCTGTTCGGAAAGCCACGTCTGATAGTCATTTAGGTTTCGCAAATTCCATTCATCATTCCCGCTCCTGCATAATGACATTCTTCTCTTCTTTTTCAATTTTCGAGGCCAGCCCCAGATCCCCGAGAATCGAATACAAAGATGGAATCACAATCAGCACCAGCACTGTTGAGGCCATGATCCCGAAGACAATGCTCACCGCCAGCGGAATCAGTATCTGCGCCTGCAAGCTCTTCTCCGAAAGCAGGGGAAGCAGGCCGGCGACGGTGGTCAGCGAGGTGAGCATGACCGCCCGGAACCGCTCCCGGCTTGCCTGGCGGGCTGCTTCCGGGATCGACTGGCCCTGACGCCTGCGGATTTTGATGAATTCCACCAGGAGTATCGAATCATTGACCACAATGCCCGACAGGGAGACAAACCCCATCATGCTCGGCATGCAGAGCTGGACGCCGATCAGCAGATGCCCCCAGATCACGCCGATCAGGGCAAAGGGGATGGCGATCATCACGACGGCCGGCTCGATGTAACTGCGGAACTGGAAACTGAGCAGAATAAAGATGCCGATCAGCCCGATCAGAAAGCCGCGGCGCATGGAACCGGTTGTTTTACCCGATTCTTTGGCTTCTCCCTCCACAGATACGCGGATCCCGGGATGTTTGCTCGTAACCGTCGGCAGGAATTCCTTTTTAAACAGGCCGATGATTTCAGCGGCATTGGCCATCCGGGGATCAATGTCTCCCTGGACAGTCACGGTGCGCTGCCCGTCAACACCTGCGATGCGGGCATATCCCCGGCCCGTCTCCAAGACCGCGACAGAACCGATGGGAATCAGCTTTCCGTCCGGAAGCGTGACATGGAAATATGTGAGATCCGCGAGACTGTTCTTATCCTCATCCGCAAGCCGCACGTCAATCTCATAAGACTCGGAACCAACCTGAATCTCGCTCACCGTGCTGCCGTAATACGCGCTTCGCAGTTGCGACGCGATGAGATTTGCGTTCAGGCCCAGAGTGGCCGCGCCTTCTCTCATACGAATACGGACCTCCGGCTTTCCGGGGCGAAGATCATCGGAAATATCGAAAACGCCTTTGTATGACTTGAACCACGCCTGCACCTCCAAGGAAGCGATTTTCAATTCTTCGAGGTCATTTCCTTTCACACGGATTTCAATGGGACGGCCGGCAGGGCCAAAGGACGACTCGCCAAATTTCAGAGAAATCACATCCGGAATATCCCCGGCCTTTTTCCGCCAAAGGTTCAGCACGTCGTCAATTCGTGCGTCTCTGACCTCCGCACTCAGAAGGTCCGCGGTCACAGTCGCCACATGGGGGCCTTGTTCGTTGGCATCCGTATTCGTATTGTACTGCACAGAGACATTCTTCACCAAAGGCTGTCCCCCGGGCTGTTTCGGAGCGAACGCCTCATTCACTTCGTGAATGCTCTCTGTGATGCGTTTCACAACTGCCTGGGTGCGACTGAGCGGTGTCCCCTGGGGCATGAGAATGCGGGCCTGAACCACATCCCCGTCAATATCGGGAAACGCTTGGAACTTCAGGAATCCGGCCGCCATTACGCCCATGGACAGGATAAACGCGGCAATGGTCAGCCCCACAAAGAGATATCGCCAACTGACAGCGAAATCGACCATTCTGCCCAGCAGCTTCTCCCGGAGCCATTCGATGGCCGAGTTGAAGCGGCGTCTGAACCGCCCCTCTTTTTTGGCATCATAATGCTTCAGGGAGTGCGCCAGATGATTCGGCAATATGCAGAAGGCTTCGACCAGACTGACCGCCAGCACGAGTATCAGCACCACCGGTATGACTTTTAATATCTTGCCGATCGCGCCTTCCAAAAAGGAGATCGGTCCGAACACGCATATCGTTGTTGTGAATGAGGAGAGGACCCCGACTTTCACTTCACCGACTCCGTCTATTGCGGCTTGCAGCGATGATTTGCCTTTTTGCAGATGGGTGGCCACATTTTCCGAGATCACGATCGCGTCATCCATGAGCAGGCCGAGCGCGATGAGCAGGCCGACCATGGTCAGCATGTTCAAGGAATAATCGATTATCGGCAGAAAGAAGAGCGCACCGAGAAAAGAGATCGGAAGCCCCATGGCCACCCAGAAAGAGAATCGGAAGCTGAAGAAGAGCCACATGGTCAGAAAGACCAGGATTAGTCCCTGCCATCCGTTTTTGACGAGAAGCAGCAGACGGTCCCGCACAATGGAGGAACTGTCCCGGGTCAGGGTAAACCGAACCGACGGCGGTTTGATTTTCTCCTCACGTTCGAAGAAAGCTTTTATCGCGTCACACACCCTGAGCGCGTCTTCCGATTTTGTTTTGGTGATCTCCAGAAGACCGGCCCGCTGTCCGTCAAAGATGATCTTATCCTCATCCTTTTCAAACACGTCATGTATCACCGCTATGTCACTCAGGCGAATCTCCGCGCCGCTTTCACCGGCCGCCACGACAAGGTTCTCAAATTCCTCCGGCGACTTGCGCTCATCCGCAAAGCGGAGGAGGATCTCCTGTGACGCGGTTTCAATGGTTCCCGAGGGCATGTCCACACTCTGCCGGGAAATGGCGTCCGCGATATCTTTCATGGATAGGCCATATTGCATCAGGGTTTGTGCGGGGACCTGGATGCGGATCTGATGGTCGGAGAAGCCTCGGATGGTCACCAGCGAAATCCCCGCTTCTGTCTGAAGCCGGTCTTTCAATTCTTCGCAATAGGCTTTCAGGTCCGGGGGAAACATGGGTCCGGTTACAGCAACAGAGACCACGTTGTCGGTCCGCCCGAGTTCGGCCACAATCGGATCCTCGGCAATATCGGGAAAGTCGTTAATTGCATCCACTTCTGTTTTGATGTCGTCAATGAACTTGGGAAGGTCCTTTCCCTCCTGCATTTCGATAACGACTCTGGCAAGCCCCTCCTGGGCTTCCGAGCGGATCTCATCCACATAATTTACGCCGTCAACTGCATCTTCGATGCGCCGACAGACGGCCTCTTCAATCTCTTCCGCAGTCGCTCCGGGGTAAATCACCCGGACCTCAACCTTATCCGCGCTGAAATCGGGAAATGTTTCCCTGCGAAGCGACGGAATGCTGGAGACGCCCATGACGATGAATATGAGCATCAGGAGATTTGCCGCGGTGGGGTGGTTTGCGAAGAAACGGATCATAATTACTCCTCTTTTTCATCTTTCTGTTTTTTAATGATCTTTCCATCAGCCTGCTAAGTGGCTGGCCATAAGTTTCCCGGGATTTTATATCTCACCCAAAGGCACAGATGCACAAAGGTGAGTACGGAAAAATTTATGGACAGGTACTTATACATACTCTAAAATCTTTCCGACTTCTTTCAAATTCATCCATCTTTCTTCTCTGAGCTTTCGATTCAGTTTTTCCAGAAATTGCATGGTGCGACGGTCATAATATCTTTCTCCGCAGGTATGACAAAGCGGGATGCGGACAGATACATACACCAGATCATTTTCGATCTTTAATCCTTCTTTTACGGTCTCGATTTGGATATCTTCTCCGTGGCAGACGATACATTTCATTTTTTTCTCCTTCGGTAAGCTTCCCACTTATCAGGATTCGGCTGATATGTGGTGATAATGACGACTTGCTCATCCTCTTCATTGTATGCACAGACAGTGTGTAAAGGACGGCCCGTGTTTGTTATGCCGAAGATTAATACACTCGGATAAGGTGTATCATCAGGGTAACTCTCGATAATTTCACCGTTATTAACCGCTTCGTAAATCTCCTGATCAGTAATAAGGCCAAATTCTTCCTCGAACATCTCGTGTCTGGCGTGACGAGAGTAGAGAACACTGTCCGAATCAAAACAGCGGGTTATTATTTCAAGGTAATCCATCTGATATTTCCTTTAATACTTGATACAAAACATTAACGTCATGTCTTGGGCTGGTCTCTTCAGGCTTTGGAAAAGGTTCTTCTTGTTCGGACATCTGATTTTTTCCTTTTCGCTTGCAACCGAAAGCGATAGACTTTTACTCGTAAATTAATGTTAAAAATTGACAAGCATATCTTCACCAGCCTGAACGACTACGGTTTGACTGTTATCCCCTACGGTCACAGTGTAACTTCCGGGAAAAAATTCGATATTCTTGCGAGAACTGGAATAGCTGGAATACAGTTGATTTCCATCCAGGGCATGAACATAATAGTATGCGTAACCTCCTGCTGATCTCGATATGGTCACACTCCCCGCCGCCAGCGCCGCTTTTTTCCCGGCCTGAACATCTGCCGTTCCCTCTGTATTATTCAGCCAAACAGTATAGGCTCCCGGAAACAATTCAACCTCCTCATTGGTCTTTGCGGACTCTAAAGAATCTCCGACGCCTGTTGAATCATAGACATAATATGTGGTGTTTCCGGTGCCTGACACAGTTACGGTGCCCGCTGCCAGAGTTGTCTTCTCCCCAGCCTGAACATTTGTCGTCCGCTCTGTATCATTCAGGCGTAGAGTATAGGCTCCCGGAAACAATTCAACCTCCTCATTGGTCTTTGCGGACTCTAAAGAATCTCTGACGCCTGTTGAATCATAGACATAATATGTACTGCTTCCGGTGCCTGACACAGTTACGGTGCCCGCTGCCAGAGTTGTTTTCTCTCCGGCTCGGACCTCTGCGGTCCGGACTGTGTCATGTAAAGACAGCGTATAAGTTCCGGGGAACAGTTCGATCTCTTTGTTCGTGGAAGCATAAGACAACTTTTTCCCGTCTGGATCATAGACATGATATGTGGAATTTCCCGTCAGGAAGCTGCTTGACACAGTTACGGTTCCCGCTGGCAGAGTCGTTTTCTCACCGGCGCGGACCACTGTGGTCTGGGTGGTGTCATGTAAAGACAGCGTATAAGTTCCTGGAAACAGTTCAATTTCCTTATTGGTGGAGGTATAATGTAACTTATTCCCGTCTGGATCATAGACATAATATGTGGAATTTTCCGTGAGTAAAAGACTTGAGACAGTTACCGTTCCGGCTGCCAGAGTCGTTTTCTCTCCGGCACGGACCTCCGCGGTTCGGCCTGTATCATGTAAATACAGCGTGTAAGTTCCGGGAAACAACTCAATCTCCTTATTGGTGGAGGTATAATGCAACCTGTTCCCGTCCGTGTCATAGACATAATATGTGGAATTTTCCGTGAGTAAAAGACTTGAGACAGTTACAGTTCCGGCTGCCAGAGTCGTTTTCTCGCCAGCCCGGACCTCTGCGGTTCGCTCTGTATCATGTAAATACAACATGTAAGTTCCGGGAAACAGTTCAATCTCCTTATTGGTGGAGGTATAATGTAACCTGTTCCCGTCTGGATCATAGACATAGTATGTGGTATTTCCATCCGGAAGACTGCTTGACACAGTTACAGTTCCGGCTTCCAAAGTCGTTTTCTCTCCGGCCCGGACCTCTGCGGTCTGGACAGTATCATGTAAAGATACGGTGTAAGTCCCGGGAAAGAGTTCGATTTCTTTATTGGTGTGAGTATCGGACAACTTGTTCCCGTCCGGATCATAGACATAATATGTGGAATTTCCCGTCAGGAAGCTGCTTGATACCGTCACAGTCCCCGATGCCAAAGTTGTTTTCTCACCCGCCCGAACCTCTGCGGTCTGGACTGTGCCATGCAAAGATACTGTGTAAGTTCCGGGAAGAAATTTAATCTCTTTGTTGGTGTGAGTATCGGACAATTTGTTCCCGTCCGGATCATAGACATAATATCTGGAATTTCCTGTCAGAAATCTGCTTGATACAGTTATGGTTCCCGTTGTCACCGTCGTTTTCTCCCCGGCCTGAACACTTGCGCTCTGTTCTGTGTCATTCACCCGGATTGAGTAATCGCCGGGAAGCAGATTTATCTCATTACCGGCAAAAGCGGAATCCAATTCATTTCCCATTGAATCATGGACATAGAACTTGCCCGCTGATATGCCTGCAACACAGACATTCCCCGCCTCCAGCAACTCACTTTCCCCTGCTTCGACAGTTACGGTCTGCGTGGAATTATTCAATGTGACAGTATAAGTTCCGGGAAACAGTTCAATCTCATCATTTAAGCCTGCGGAATAGAGAGGATCGCCGCTTCCGGTGGAATCATGGATATAGTATGTCTCATTCCCCCTGCCTAAGACATTTATCGTACCTGTGTCTGTATCAGGTGAGGACGGTCGTATAACGTCGGCTTGCATTCCGGCCGCCACCTGCAACGCACGGATTGCCTCCTCCAAACCGATTTTACCATCGCCTTTGACATCCCATCTTTCCCTTTCATCTGTTAGAAACGCATTCAATTGTTCCAACGTAAAATATTGTGCATAAACTGCACTATTCACAGTAAAGCATACAACGAAAATTACAAATGCCGTAATCAACTTTTTCATTACACCTCCGAGTTTTTGAGTTTTTGAGTTTTTGAGTTTTTGAGTTTTTGAGTTTTTGAGTTTTTGAGTTTCTGAGTTTTTGAGTTTTTGGGTTTTTGAGTTTCTGATCTCCGTCAGGCCGGATGGTTATCAAAGTGTCGCTTGCTGTGCAATGGTGAGGGCTTCCCACGGCTCACCAGAAAGTCGCCGTATTCGATCTTTTTCGCGCTCATAATCCGCAGATTTCCAAATACAAATCTCTCATAAGGATACGAGCGGGCTTCTGAGGATCGATTAATAATTTCAACTTATCTCCTCTTTTCAGATTTTCATACGGTTTGACCAACTTAATATGCCTCTTGCTGTAGTATGTTTTTCCTCTGTAGTTATAATAGAAGCTGGCATTGGCTCCTCCTTTCCATTTACCTGTCCCGTAGGAGATTTCATAAATTATACCATAGCCCTCTGTCCCTGTTTCAAACATTTCCCTTATAAACCGGAGACGCCAGACAAGAAGCGGAATAAGTATCAGAACAGAAATGATTCCGAGACACAAACAAAATCCTGCTGTATAGGAAAGAACTCTGAAAAAATGATTTTCCCAGCTTAATATCATTTTAGCTACAGAAATTACTGATAATCCGAAACTGCCCACTATGATATAGAATGGAAATACTAATATATTGTCTTTCAAAATGATTGTAAAAATTACTTTTGTGTTAAACCTCATAATAAAGACTTTCGGTAACAGGTTGGCAAGCGGCGTTTTGATATGACAAAGTATTTCGACCTGTGCAGTTAGCCTCAGATTCCGCGTCCGAGCTTCCGTATTCGGGATTTCAGCAGGGGGATTTTCCTGAAAAATCCGCTCATAGCCGTCCTTTGCTTCTTAACTGTATAGGTCGAAATATTGGTTGAAAACGATTTGAAAAATCGTTCTACGCCGGGAAACAATTTTGCACATTGGTTGAAAACGATTTGAAAAATCGTTCTACGCCGGGAAACAATTTTGCAAACGATTTGAAAAATCGTTCTACGCCGGGAAACAATTTTGCAAACGATTTGAAAAATCGTTCTACGCCGGGAAACATTGGTTGAAAACGATTTGAAAAATCGTTCTACGCCGGGAAACATTGGTTGAAAACGATTTGAAAAATCGTTCTACGCCGGGAAACAATTTTGCACATTGGTTGAAAACGATTTGAAAAATCGTTCTACGCCGGGAAACAATTTTGCACATTGGTTGAAAACGATTTGAAAAATCGTTCTACGCCGGGAAAACGATTTGAAAAATCGTTCTACGCCGGGAAACAATTTTGCAAGTTGTTTGGAAACGATTTGAAAAATCGTTCTACGCCGTGAAACAATTTTGCAAACGATTTGAAAAATCGTTCTACGCCGTAATCCCTGTAGTTGCCCATCTATGCAGATATGATCTTTTCGTTGTGGGCATAACCAGCATATGATAGCCATAATCCAGCAGGATATCGGCTGCTTTGTCATTGCCGTATTCTCTTAATGCTATCTCTCTTTCCTCATCTTCCGGTGCAGCTACACGAATCCATAAGCTTTCCGGGTCTTCCGGGCTTTTCGCAACTTCAATCCGTTCAACTTCGGGGAATTTTTTCCTGATATGCTCAATCAGTTGGGTGTGTCCCATCTACCCATCATGTCAAATTGAAAGACGGACATTTTCCGACTTCGGCAGCGGTGGATTCCGGGTCGGAACTGAAAAAATGTCCCATTTTTTCAGTTCCGCCCGGAATGACAGGTAGGTGGGACACACCCAATCAGTTCCTCTTGTTTGAAATTTATCATTTTCCTTCCTTTTACCCGATGTTCAATTCATCAAACACAACCCTCCCCTCCACCATGGTAAGCACCGCCTTACCCTTCATATTCCACCCGTCAAAAGGCGTGTTGCGGCTGAGTGAGCGGAAATTGTCGGCGTTTACGACATACTCCCTGTCAGGGTCAATGATCGTAATATCCGCGGGACCGCCGACCTTCAGGCCGCTTTCAAGTCCGAGGATACGCGCAGGATTTGCCGACATCTTTTCAATAAGGCCGGTTATTGTCAGAACCCCCTTTTCAATCAGTTTCAGACTCAGGGATACCGAGGTCTCAAGACCGATGATGCCGTTGGCCGCGTGATCGAATTCCACCTCTTTTTCAAGGGAGGAGTGCGGGGCGTGATCGGTGACAATCACATCCAGCGTCCCGTCGGCAAGCCCTTCCAGCACGGCTTCCCTGTCCTCAGGGGAGCGCAGGGGAGGGTTCATTTTTGCATGGGTGTCATATCCCTCAACCGCATTTTCGGTAAGGGTGAAATAATGCGGCGCGGTCTCCGCGGTGACCGGAGCGCCCCTCTTTTTGGCATTTCTGATCGCCCGCACCGATTCCGCCGTGCTGACATGGGCAATATGAAGCCGCGATCCGGTTAATTCGCAAAGCGCGATATCCCGCATCACCATCACACTTTCGGCGGCATTGGGAATGCCGGCAAGGCCCATCCGTGTGGCAACCTCGCCCTCGTTCATCACGCCGCTTGACACAAGCTCAAGCTCCTCACAATGGGAGATAATCGGCAAACCGAATCCCCTGGCATACTCCAGCGCCCTGCGCATCAGTTGACTCTCTTCAACCGGATGCCCGTCATCCGAAAAGGCGACCGCTCCGGCTGCTTTCAAATCCCCGTATTCACACAGGCTCTTTCCCTCAAGCCCCCTGCTTATGGCAGCAACGGGCCGGACACGGACGCTGTTCACCTCTGCCGCTCTTTTCAATATATATTCGGTCACCTGACTGGTATCATTGACAGGATTTGTGTTCGGCATGGTGCAGACCGTTGTGAAGCCCCCGTGAGCCGCTGCCATACAGCCGGTTTCAATGGTCTCTTTGTATTCATGCCCCGGTTCACGGAAATGAACATGCATGTCAATAAGACCGGGGGTCACAATTTTGCCGGAAGCGTCAATGATTTCCGATTTCGGGTTTCGGATTTCGGGTCTGATTTCGATAATTTTCCCATCCTCGATGAGGATATCCGTGATTCCGTCCAAATTTCCCGGATCAACAACTCTTCCACCGCTAATAATCAGCATGTCTCAAACCTCCCAAAACCAGATACAACAGCGACATCCGAACCGCGACCCCGTTTGTCACCTGGTCAAGAATAACGGACCAGGGGCCGTCCGCAACATCAGGCGCGATTTCAACCCCCCGGTTCACAGGCCCCGGATGCATGATCAGCGCATCCGCTTTGGCATGTTTCAGCTTCTCCTTTGACAGTCCGTAGACCCTGGCATATTCCCGCTCAGTGGGAAACAGAAAACTTTTCTGCCGCTCCTTCTGTATCCTCAGCATCATAATCACATCCGCGCCATGAATCGCCTCATCCACATGATAAGTGACAGAGGCGCCGAGGCTTTCAATCCCTTTGGGGATCATGGTGGGAGGGCCTGCCAGAACCACGTCTGCCCCCATCTTTGTCAGTCCGGTGATATTTGACCGCGCCACTCTGCTGTGGGATATGTCTCCGATGATCGCGATACGCAGCCCGTCAATCGTTCCCTTGCTCTCTTTGATGGTCATCATATCAAGAAGGGCTTGGGTGGGGTGCGCGTGGGTTCCGTCACCGGCATTGATCACTGACGCGTTCAGTCGCTTTGCCAGCATAAGGGGCGCGCCGGATGAACTGTGCCTCATCACAATAACGTCCGCGTTCATCGCCTCAATGTTTTTTGCCGTGTCAATCAGAGTTTCCCCCTTGACCATGCTGCTGGTGCTCGCGGATATGGAAACACTGTCCGCACTCAGCCGCTTGGCTGCGATGTCAAAAGAGGTGCGTGTGCGCGTACTTGGTTCATAAAAAAAAAGAACAATGGTCTTGCCCCTTAATGTCGGGACTTTTTTGACAGGCCGCTCCGAAATCTCCTTCATCTTCTCTGCTGTGTCTAAAATCAGAGTGATCTCCTCAACAGAAAGAGAGGCCATGTCCAGAATATCTTTTTTTGCAAACTGCATGGTTTACCTGAAATGGAAAGTGAAAAGTTAAATATGGCATCCTTCATTTCGTAAACGTGAACGTAAACGCGAACGTGAACATGAACGTAAACGCGAACGTAAACGTAAACGCGAACGTAAACGTAAACAATATGTGAAAAAGCGTGAACTCAGCAGATCCAAAAATTTTTGGCGGCAGCCTGAAAAAGCAGCGGATTCCGGTTTAAAGCTCTCCCCGACATTTTTTATCAGGGACAGGTTTTAACCGGAATGACACAGCCGGCGCACTGAGATTCATCAAACTTTCTGATCATAACGAGATCTGTGAACATGCCCGTGAACGTGAACGGGCAAGTTCGGGTTCAGATATAAGTTCAAGTATAAGTTCAAGTTCAAGTTCAAGTTCAAGTTCAAGTTCAAGATCCTATAATCAGCAAACTTTCATATCCGCTGAAGCTGCTTTCCGGTTCATCTGAAAGATGCCTCGAATAGCATCCTTATATATCAGTCCAAAAGTAGCTTTTTCCCAGGCTAAGAGTCAGGACACGGGAGTCCTTAACTCTTAACTCTTAACCCTTAACTCTTAACCTTAACCCTCGGACAAATGAAGGATGCCCCTTAAATACACAAAAACCAGGTTTTTCAAAAAAAACCTGGTTTTTCATGGTCGTCTATTTCAAAAATTGCCCAAGTCTTCCCCACCTGACATAATTGAGGGGGGAATCAGAATTTTCTTTGTTCCAGGACCAGTAAATCATAAAGGCTTTTCCCCTGACCGCCTCCAAACCGACAAAACCCCAGAATCTGCTGTCATAGCTCTGATCCCGGTTATCCCCCATGACAAAAAGGGAATTCGGAGGCACGGTCTTCGGCTCCAAATTATCCCTGGGCTGCATCCCCGGCGGAATGACATGGGAATCTTTATACACTGCATAATCGCCATTAAAAGGTTTCTTGTTGATATACAGTTGTTTGTTTCGGATTTCAATGACATCCCCCGGAAGACCGACCACTCGCTTAATAAAATCCTTGTCAGGGTCTTCGGGAAATTTGAAGACGATAATATCCTCGCGTTCCGGGTCTTTAATGGATACGATTGTTTTGTTTGTGAACGGGACCCTGATTCCGTAGATAAACTTGTTCACCAGAATATGGTCTCCGATCTGAAGGGTCTCTTTCATGGAACCTGACGGAATTTTAAATGCCTGAACGATAAATGTCCGTATAAACAAGGCCAGTACGATTGCCACGATAATGGCTTCAATGTTCTCTCTTAAATTGCTTTTTTTAGGCTTTTTATCCTTTTCCAAATTTTACGCCTTTCTTTAAGTTGTCATTAATTAATCAGGGATTTCCCAAAAAACAACTTGCCGTTTTCTAATCACAGGACGCGAATACATTCGGCTGTGTTCCGAAACCGGACATTTCATATAACACATATCCTGAATCTGAACACCGCCGATCATTTTTATGATAAAATCCGTGTCCATCCGTGTTCTCAGAGAAAGCAACACATCGCGGAGCATATCATTTTTTTGGTGGTCCCTTACACATCATTATCTGATAAATGGCAAATGAGTTTCCTAACATACTTAGGAATTTATAGCGCCACATAATTTTTGTCAAGGCAAGTTTTAAGTTTTAAGGGTTAAGGGTTAAGGGTTAAGGGTTAAGGGGGGAAGGGTTAAGGGTTAAGGGTTAAGGGTTAAGGGGTTAAGGGTTAAAGGTTAAGGTTAAGGGTCTGAAGGTTAGGCTCCGCAGACTTAAAAGTTAACGCTTAACGCTTAACGCTTAACCCTTAAAACTTAACCCTTAAAACTTAACCCTTAACCCCTTAACCCTTAAACCCCTTACTCCCCTGAATGAAGTTTTATGATCTCAAGCACCAGTTCTGTCGCCCGGACCATATCATCCAACCGCACAGATTCCCGTACCGTGTGCATATCACGCATTCCTGTGCCAAGCACACCGGTGACAATCCCTTTTTCAAAAAATATATTGGCATCCGCGCCGCCGCCACTTGTCTTGATAACCATTTTCCGGCCAAGATTTGCAGCAGCTTTCTGGGCGAGTTTCACGACAGAATGATCATCGGGAATGTGTGTGCGGGGAAAATCCCTTTCCACCTGAATATCGACACGGGGGAGTCCGTCATCAGAATCAGCGCCGGCCTCATCCCCGGATGCGGGTCTGGCGACCGCGTGATAGTTCTGAATAACCTCTTTAAAGGAAAAAACAATTTCACTTGTAACTTTATCCAGCTTTTCTTCATCATGGCTTCGGGCTTCCCCTTTTACCGTTACCATGTTCGGCACAACATTTCTGGCAATCCCCCCTTCAATGATACCGATATTACAGGTGGTTTCATGGTCAATCCGTCCGATTTCAATGTTGGCAACGGCTTTGCAGGCAAGGAAGATGGCATTGATTCCCTTTTCAGGGGCAGCCCCCGCATGGGCATCCCTGCCATGAACCTTGAACTCAAGGCGGTTGCATCCCGGCGCACGGGTCACAATTCCCTCGGTATCCGAAGCATCCAGGGCATAGCCATACGTTGCTGTAATCAAACTGTAATCAAGATGCTTTGCCCCTAACAGCCCGATCTCCTCACAGACTGTGAAGAGAAGTTCAAGGGGGCTGTGCGGCAGGTTGTTTTCCTGAATGACCCTCAGCGCTTCCAGAAGAATGGCAATGGCACTTTTGTCATCCGCTCCCAAAATGGTTTTTCCGTCGCTTGCAAATACCCCGTCCTTACATACAGGAACAACGCCTCTTCCCGGCTCAACTGTATCCAGATGGGCGTTCAGAAGAAGCGGCCGGGCCTGGGTGTTGCCTTTGAATTTGGCAATAAGGTTTCCGGTATCCCCTCCCACCTTTTCCCCTGCTTTGTCAACAACGGTTTCCGCGCCCATGGATTCAAGGATATTTCTGAGTTCATCGGAAAAGCCGGCTTCATTTCTTGATACGCTGTCAGTTTTAACAAGGGACTTAAAAGTTTCTGCCAGTCTGTCTCTGTTTATCATAATATATTTTTTCCTTTCCTGAAAAATGATTGACAAAAGGAAC
>JAUCGI010000052.1 GCA_030378035.1 Desulfobacterales bacterium HSG2 | reverse complement strand
CCAGATTTCGGCGAGCCTCCTTTCCGCGTCGTCACGGGGGGCGACATACTCGGTTCCCGAATCCATTCCCGCATCTCCGGGGCGGGGCAGGGATTTTCTGTCAATTTTGCCGGCCGGACTTAGGGGGAGTTCCTCCATCTGCACGAAATGGGACGGAATCATATAATCCGGAAGTGTTTTTCTCAGATGATCCCGCAGCATTTTTATGTTCATTTCCGCGGATGCCCCGCGGGGCACGATGTATGCGGCCAGTTCCACGGCCTCCCCGCCCATCTCCCCGGCCATGACCGCCGCCTCTCCCACATCTCCGTGTTCCAGAAGCCGGTTCTCGATCTCTCCCAGTTCGATGCGGTACCCCCGCACTTTGACCTGACTGTCGTTTCTGCCTGCGAACTCGATGGTCCCGTCCGGCAGCCAGCGTCCCAGATCGCCTGTCCGGTACATGCGTTCCCCGGGTCTGAAAGGATCGGATGTGAATTTCTCCTCTGTGAGATCGTCACGGTTCAGATAGCCCCGGGCTGTGCCGGCACCCGCAATGCAGATTTCTCCGAAAACTCCCTCTGGAACGGGATTCAGCCCGGCATCCAGAATGTAGATCCGTCGGTTGGCTATCGGGCGGCCGATGGGGACGGGATCGTCCGGGCTTTCAATCCTGTGATATGCCGCGCAGACCGTCGCCTCGGTGGGGCCGTAAGTGTTGTAAAGATTTGTTTTTCCGAGAAGTTCCGTGACGGATGACCCGTGAAGCACATCCCCGCCGCTGATGAGCACTCTAAGATCCCTCAGCTCGCCGGCACGGGTGTTGAAGTAGCCGACTGCGGCCGGCGAGAGGCTGAGTATCGTGATGCCCCGTCGGACAACATCGGAGAACAGCGCGTCCAGCTCCCTGGAATTCGCACACAGAAAAAGCGGGGCAGCGGTGCAGAGCGGAGGGTAAATCTCCTCCACCGACGCGTCGAACGTGACCGTGGTCTGCTGGAGAAACCTGTCCCCGGAAGTCACGCCGAATCTCTCTGTGAAGGTCATCACATAGTCGTAAAGGCTCCGGTGTTCGGTCAGCACACCTTTGGGAACACCGGTGGACCCGGAGGTGTAGATCACATAAGCCAGATGGTTAGGCGACGCGGCTCGGGGCGGATTTGCCGTGTTCTCATGCCGGATACCGCTTATGTCGGCCGTTTCCGTATCCTGCGGAAGCGGCACTGAGACACAGGAATCCGTGAGCACGGCTTTGCACGCGGAATCCCGGGTGATATGGCGGATCCGCTCCGGGGGATATGTCGGTTCCATCGGGACATAAGCCCCCCCGGCCTTGAGAATTCCCAGAATCCCCGCGATCATCCGCTCGGAGCGGTCCAGAAGCAGGCCGACACGGTCGTCCGGCTGAATATTGTATTCGTCCGTGAGGAAATGGGCGATCCGGTTGGCCTGCTCGTTTAATTCCCGATAACTGAGGCGGGTCTCTTCAAAAACGACTGCTGTGTTGTCCGGCGACTTTTCCGCGTGTTCCTCAAACAGGTCGGTGACCGTTCTGCCGGGAGGATAGTTCGCGTCCGTGTCGTTGTACTCATAAAGCAACTGGCGGCGTTCGGCGTCGGACAGAATATCCAGATCAGCGACAGGCCGGTTCGGATCTGCCAGGATGCTGTCCGTCAGTTTCAGGAAATGCCCTGCCATCCGGCTTATCCGGTCTTCCCGGAAAAGATCGGTGTTGTATTCAATATCGAACCGGATATCCTCTCCCATTTCCACGAAATTGAACGTCAGGTCCAGTTTGCTGGTCCGCAGTTCCCGGTCAAATTCAGTGATCTCCAGCCCTTTCAGAGAGAACTCCACTGCCTCGGTGTTCTGTAGGATCAGCATCACATCGAAAAGCGGGGATCGGCTGAGATCATGGCGCAGTCCCAGCTCGTCCACCAGCCTGTCAAATGGATAGACCTGATGATCAAACGCTTCTGTCGCGGTCTGTCCGACCTGTCTGAGAAAAGAGACAAAACTCTCCTCCCTTTGTATCCGGTCCCGCAAGGCCAAGGTGTTCAGGTAGTATCCGATCTGATCCTCCAGGTCCGCATGAAATCTCCCGGCGGTCGGGCTTCCGATGATGATATCCTCCTGGCCGGTGTAGCGAAAGAACAATACTTTCACGGTTGCCAGAAGCGTCATAAAAAGACTCACGCCCTGTTTCCGGGCAAGCTCTCCGAAGTTCCGGGTCTGCTCCTGGGAAAGCGTGAAAAACAATGTTTTCCCGTTGAATGTCTGCACCGGGGGACGGGGATAATCCCCTGGAAAGTCGAGCACAGGTATCTCACCCGAAAGTTTCTCACGCCAATACGCCCGATGGATTCCGATTTCATCGCTTTCCAGGAGATTCCGCTGCCAGACCGCATAGTCCCGGTACTGAATCGGGAGGGGACGGAGCGGACTTTCCGAAACGGTCCCTGAGCCTGTCGAAACGGTCCCTGAGCCTGTCGAAACGGTCCCTGAGCCTGTCGAAGCGGTCCCTGAGCCTGTCGAAGCGGTCCCTGAGCCTGTCGAAACGGTCCCTGAGCCTGTCGAAGGGGAAAACGCCTCATATAACTGGCAGAATTCCCGGATCATCACGCCCACCGACCATCCGTCGGAGATGATGTGGCTCATGTTTACCAGCATGACATGCCTTGAATCGGAGAGTTTCAGGAGGGAGACGCTGAAAAGGGGGCCTTTTTCCAAATCAAAGGGTTTCTCAGCATGTTCGGTAGCGATTTGCCGAGCGGATGTCTCGGGCTGGTCTTTCGCAGTCAGGTCCGAAAATTCGACCTGGAAATCAATTTTCTCGTGGATCTTCTGACAGGGTTCCCCATCAACGACCGTGAAGATGGCTCGCAGGGACTCGTGACGCTGAAGCATATTCGCGAAGGCCAGTTCCAAAGCACTGAGGTTCAGTTCCCCTCTCATGTTGAGGGCTGCCGAGATATTGTAGGCGATATCCGAACTGTCTGTTCCGTCAAACTGCCTCAGTATCCACAATCTCCGCTGCGCGTGGGAGAGCGGATAGTAATCCGCATCCGGAACCTTTTCAATGGCAGCATAAGCGGAGACCTCTTTTGAGCGGATCATCCCGGCCAGTTCTTCGACAGTGGGGCTTTCGTAAATATCTGTCAGATCAACTTTGGCGCTGAGTTCCTTCTGAATCTGATTGATCATCCGGACAGCGGTCAGGCTGTCCCCGCCCATCTCAAAAAAATTGTCATGAATCCCCACTTGGCCGATGCCGAGGAGTTTTTTCCACAGTTCCGCAACGGTCTGCTCGGTCTCATCTCTCGGGCCGACGTATTCTTTCTGGAAATCCGGCCCGGGGCGGAATGTATCCGGAGCGATAATTTCGGATCCCTTAATTCCCTTCGGCAGGCTCAGGGCGGGGTCAAATTTCCGGGGCTTGGTGTCAATCCAGTAGCGCTGTCGTTCAAACGGATAGGTGGGGAGCGGAACCCGATGACGCTGTTCATGGGCATGGAATCCGGTCCAATCCACGCTCGCACC
The DNA here is from genome assembly GCA_030378035.1 of Desulfobacterales bacterium HSG2. Classification (GTDB taxonomy): domain Bacteria; phylum Desulfobacterota; class Desulfobacteria; order Desulfobacterales; family 4be13; genus JAUCGI01. Next base: position 29,303 of record JAUCGI010000052.1, on the reverse strand, counting down.
GGAGAGCCAGAGTTTTCCCAGCGTCGTGAGAATGAACGCGGCATCGGATTGGCTGTCATTTGGATGACGCAGGGAGTTCAGGACAGTATGCTCCGGCGTTTTATCCGGATGCCGGATGGCAAAAGTGGTCAACGTCCGCCCGGGCCCGACTTCCAGAAGATTCTGATTCGGGTCATCCAACAGCATCCGCAGTCCGTCACTGAATCGCACGGTCTGGCGCAGATGCCTGGCCCAATATTCCGGTTCCGTTGCATCCGCCGGGGTCATCCACTCGCCGGTGACGTTGGAGATGTACGGAATCCGAGGCGGATTCAGGCGGATCTGCCGGACACGCTCGATGAATTTGGGCAGGATGGGGTCTGTCATTCTGGAATGGAATGCGTGGGAGGTATGCAGACGCCGGCATTGGATATCCTGCTGGGCAAGCTTTTCCTGCAAGGCGTCCACCGCATCTGACGGGCCTGAGACTACGCAGAGCGACGGCCCGTTGACCGCGGCCAGGGAGAGCCTCTCATTCATAAATGGCTCGATTTGTATCTCAGAAAGCGGCACGGCAATCATCGCGCCTTCGGGAAGTTCCCCCATCATCTGTCCTCGGGCTACGACTAAGGACAAGGCGTCCTCCAGAGAGAAAACCCCGGCCAGACACGCGGCCGTGTATTCTCCGATGCTGTGCCCGATCATGGCTTTGGGACGGATTCCCCATTCCATCCATAATCTGGCCAGGGCATATTCGATGACAAAAAGCGCAGGCTGGGCAATCGTCGTATGAGTAAGGGGTGAGGGGCCGGTTTCTTCGCCGCTTGCCGCTTGCTGTTTGTCTCTCGTCTCCGAAGGATATAAAACGTGGCGGAGATCAAGTCCCAAAAGGGGTTTGAGAATTTCCGAGCATTGATCAATCTGCTCCCGGAATGCCGGTTCGGTCTGCCAGAGTTCCAGGCCCATGTTCACATACTGCGCGCCTTGGCCGGAGAACATGAATATGACGGACTGCCTTCCGGAATTGTGGAAATTTGTCAGCACCTGTTTCGGATCAGAATTCCTGAGTATGCTTTCCGCATCTTCAATATCCTGGCACACGGAGATACGGCGATACGGAAACGCCTTGCGTCCCTTCTGCAAAGTGTATGCCGCATCTGCCAGATTCAGTTCGGGATGCTGTTTCAGGTGATCCGCCAGATTTAGGGTGGCTGTGTCCAGAGCGGAGAGCGTTTTCGCGGAGAGAAGAATCAGTTGCCGCGGGCGGGATTTACCGGAAGGCCCGATCTCCGGCGATTCCTCCAAAACCAGATGGGCATTGGTTCCGCCGATGCCAAAGGAGCTGACCCCGGCCCGGAGCGGATGTCCGTCTGTTTTCCATTGGGACAACCGGGCGTTGACATAGAACGGACTGTCATCAAAAGGGATTTGGGGATTGGGCTGTTCAAAATTGATGCTCGGCGGGATCATCCGGTGCCTCATCGCGAGAACGGTCTTGATTAAACCGGAGATGCCAGCGGCGGTATCGAGGTGACCGATATTTGACTTTACAGAGCCGATGGCGCAGAAATTCTTTTTCCGGGAAGGCTGCTCACCCGCCTGAAACGCCTGGGTCAGTGCCTCAATTTCAATGGGATCTCCCAGGGTTGTTCCGGTTCCGTGGGCTTCAATGTATGTAATCGTCTCCGGATCCACCCCGGCCATGATCTGGGCCTCGGTGATGACCTGGGCCTGCCCCTCCACGCTGGGCGCTGTGTAGCTCATTTTCGACGCGCCGTCGTTGTTGATGTCCGAACCTCGGATGATCGCGTGGATGGTGTCTCCGTCATTCAGCGCGTCTTCCAGTCGTTTCAGCAGGACGATCCCCAAACCGCTACCCACCGCGGTTCCCTTTGCCTGAGCGTCAAAGGCCCGGCACCGCCCATCCGGCGAGAGAATGCCGCTCTCCTCATACACATACCCGGATTTCTGCGGAACCACGATGGTCACGCCGCCGGCTAGGGCCATATCGCAGTCGAAATTCATCAGGCTCCGGCATGCGAGATGGACGGCCACCAATGAGGTTGAGCAGGCCGTGTTCACGTTCACAGAGGGACCTTTCAGATTCAGCTTGTATGAGACGCGGGTGGTGAGATAGTCTTTGTTGCTGCCGATGGCAAGTTGCCTGAGATCATTATTTCTTGCGAATTCGGGATCCGAGGTCAGAATGTTGAACAGATATGTGCTCATGCCGACCCCCGCGTAAACCCCGATCCGGTCTCTGAATCGCTCAGGGTCATAGCCCGCGCTTTCCATAACCTCCCACGCGCATTCTAAGAAAAGACGATGCTGGGGATCGGTGATCGCAGCCTCACGGGGCGAGAAGCCGAAAAAAGCCGCGTCGAATATGTCGATATCTTCCAGGATAGCGGCTGCCCGGACATACCCGGGATCGTTCAACAGTTCCGGATCAGCGCCGGCGTCCGTCAGTTCCTCATCAGTGAAAAACGAGACGCATTCCTTCCCGTCCCTCAAATTTTTCCAGAATTCCTCCGGGTTCCTCGCCTCGGGGAAACGGCAGGCCATGCCGATAATGGCGACAGACTCCAGAGATTCATCTGTTTCCGGGTGATCCATAGGTATTGCTCCTTGATGTTTGATGCTTGATGCTTGATGCTTGATGCTTGATGCTTGATGCTTGATGCTTGGTGTTTGATGCTTGATGCTTGATGCTTGATGCTTGGTGTTTAACCCTTAACTCTTAACCCTTAACCCTTTAACCCTTGCCTTACCCCTTGCGACGCTGTTTTCGCCTCTGCTGTTGACGCATGGCTTGTCTGCGTTTCTCGCTCCGGTCACGGATTGCTTCGGTGTCGGGCTTCGCGGGGGCGTCTGTCTGGGTGAGATGTTCGGAAAGCGCGGTCACTGTGGTATATCTGAACAGATCCGGAACTGAAATTTCCCGGTCAAAATGTTCCCGCAGTTCCCGCTGCATCTGGATGACGAGCAGGGAATGGCCGCCGATGTCGAAAAATTTGTCATTCACACCCACTTTCTCCGTGTTCAGGAGTCCCTGCCATATTGCGGCCACAGCCTCCTCTGTATCGTTCCGGGGAGCCACATAATCGGCTTCGGATTCGGGAGCGATCCGGTCCGGCTCGGGCAGGGCCTTCCGGTCCGCCTTGCCGCTGGTATTCAGCGGCATTTTCTCCAACATCACAAAGACCGACGGAACCATATAGTCTGGAAGCTTCTTTCTGAGAAAATCCCGTAATTCGCTGCTCCGGGGCGCGGTATCGCTCTCCGCGGGGACAAGATAGGCGATCAGGCGTTTGTTCTCCCCGGGGGTCTCCCTGACGATGATCACACTTTGCCGGACCCCGGGAACTCTGTCCAGCGCGTTCTCAATTTCTCCCAATTCAATACGGAATCCCCGTATTTTCACTTGGAAATCATTGCGGCCCAGATATTCGATATTGCCGTCAGGCATCCACCGGCACAGGTCTCCGGTGCGGTACATGCGTCCCCCGGTCCGGAAGGGATCCGCGACAAATTTCTCTTCGGTAAGTTCCGGCTTGTTCAGATATCCTCTGCCCACATTCACCCCGGCGATGCATAATTCCCCGGGAATACCCACGGGCACCGGGGAATCATTCCTGTCCAGAACATACAGGGCGGTGTTGTCTATGGGCTTGCCAATGGGAACCATGTCTCCCTCAAAGGGGGAACATTCAAAATAGGACACATCCACCGTGGCCTCGGTCGGTCCGTAGAGATTATGCAACCGTGTTTCGTGATGTTCATAAATCAGCGCATTGAAATCGCGGACCTGATTCGGGGGCAGGGCCTCACCGCTGGCAAACACATCAACCAGCGACTCAAGCCGTCCGTAACGCTCTTCTTCTATGTGCGTCAGAAAGGCGTTGAACATGGACGGCACAAAGTGTATGGTCGTGACACGGTAATCCTCAATCGCGTTGACGATCTCGGCAGGGTCTTTTTCTCCGCCCGGTTTCAGCATACATACAGACGCACCCACAAAGGACCACCAGAACAGCTCCCATACGGACACATCAAAGGTGAAGGGGGTTTTCTGAAGGATGACGCCGGTCTCGGCCAGGGGATACCGTTTGTGCATCCAGAGTATCCGATTCAGCACGGAATGGTGTTCGATCATCACGCCTTTGGGCTGGCCGGTGGAGCCGGAGGTGTAGATCACATAAGCAAGATTCCGGCTGGTGATTACCGGAGAGGGATTCTCCTCTGGCCCCTCTCCGAGACTGCGAAGATCGGTCACTTTGGATATCCCCAGCCCCTCGGCTTTTTCCATGAACTTCTCCTCTGTGAGCAAAACAGAACATTCACTGTTTGATGCGATGTACCGAATCCGATCCCGGGGATAATCCGGACTGATCGGAAGATACGCCCCGCCAGCTTTCAGGATGCCGAACACGCCGATAATCATCCATTCTGACCGTTCCAGAAACAACCCGATACGGTCATCCGGCTGAACATGATATTCGTCTCTCAGAAAATGGGCCACCCGGTTCGCATATTCGTTCAGTTCCCGGTAGGTGATCCGGGTCTCTTTGAAGATGACGGCTGTGTTATCCGGCGTTTTTTCCACCTGTTCTTCAAACAGGTCAACAATGGTCTTGTCATAAGGATAATCCGCCGCGGTGTCGTTGAATTTGAAAAGGACCTGATTCCGTTCCTCGTCGGGAAGGATGTTCAGCCGGCGGAGAGGCTGATCCGCATCCGTCAGGATACTCTTCATCAGCGTCTGAAAATGTGACGCCATCCGCTGTATCCGGTCTTTGCGGAAAAGATCGGTACAATATTCAATATTGAGACGAAGACGGCCTTGCTCCCATTCCCCGAATTCAAAGGTCAGATCAAATTTGCTGACCGGGTATCTCCGGTTGAATGTTCGGACCGTCAGATTATCCAGGGAGAATTTCAGGAATGCCGCGTCCTGCAATATCACCATCACGTCAAAGAGAGGTGAACGGCTGAGATCGCGGCGCAGATTCAGGTCCTCCACGAGTTTGTCAAAGGGATAGACCTGATGGCTGTATGCCTCGGTTGTGGTCTCTCTGACCTGTTTCAGAAACTCAGGAAAACTTGTGTCTCCGTCTATCTGATCTCTTAATACCAGTGTGTTCACATAAAAACCGATCTGGTCTTCAATATCCGCATGATTCCTCCCCGCGATGGGAATGCCGATAAGAATATCCTCCTGTTCGGTATAGCGGTGTAGCAGCACCTTCACCGCGGCCGAGAGAAGCATGAAAAGACTCACTTCGTTCTTCCGGGCAAACGCGTGAATTTCTCCGGTCTGTTCTGGAGAGAAATCAATGGAGAATGTGTCTCCGTTGAAGCTCGTTACCGGGGGACGGGGGAAGTCAGCCGGCAGATTCAGCGCGGGTATGTCGCCGGAGAGTTTTTCAAGCCAGTAGCTCTGATGAGGCCCGATTTTGTCTTCGTCTTCCAAAAGCCGGCTCTGCCAGGCCGCGTAGTCCTTGTACTGAATGCGAAGTCTGTGGAGCGGATTGCTCCGACCTTTGGCAAGGGCTTCGTATATGCGGCAGAAATCCCGAGCGAGGATTCCCAGTGACCAGGCATCGGAGATGATATGGTGCATGTTGAATATCATTGTATGCCGGTCTTCGGCGGTTTTCACCAGCATCACGCGGAGCAGGGGGCCGTTCTCCAGATCAAAGGGAGTGATGACATCCTCGTCTGCGACCTCTCCGGCCCGGGCTTCCGGGTCTGATTCCCGGGTGAGGTCCTGGAAACGGACCTGAAAATTCCGACCTTCTCCGATCTTCTGCCTCGGTTCTCCGCTTTCCGAAACAAAGACCGTCCGCAGAGATTCATGCCTGCGGACCAGTTCGGCAAAAGTCATGTCACAAGCTTCCCGGTCCAATTTTCCTTCCAGCAGAAGGAATCCCGGGAGATTGTACGCGGCCGATCCTCCCATCTGATTCAGTATCCATAAGCGCCGCTGCGCGTGGGACAGGGGATAGGTGACGTCCTTTTTTGTCACCGACGATCCCTGGGAAGATTTAAGAATTCCTCGGTCCCTGAGTTCCTGAAGCGCATTCAGGTCCCCGGCAAGGGCCAAGCGTGTGAGTTCTTTTATATCTGGCATTATTTCCCCTTTTTCTAAAAATACCTGCTTTCAATCTTCTTGATAAAACCTTCTTCTTTTAACTGACGCAGGGCCTTGCTGAATTTTTCAGCCAGAACCTTGCCTCTTTCCCCCAATGCCTTCTTAGAAAAGCCGATGTAGCTAGGAATTCCATTCAGAACACAGAGAACTTCGACCTCGACGTTGGCCTGTTTGCAGAGATATCTCATAGAACCTTCCTCCGCGCCTGCGATCAGAGGAACACGTCCCCTGCCCAATATCCTGACAAGCTGTTCGTCATTATTGCAGACGATCTTTTTTATCTTCTGATTGCTGTCGAATTCCGTCCCATACATATATCCCCTGACTACCCCAACTCTTTTACCCTCCAGTTCCTCAAGTCTGGTTGCTTTCATACCGGTTCCCTTCCGAGCCAGAATGACAGTTTTTTCAATGTGCATCGGTTCGGATGGGTAATGTATGAATTTCTCCCGCTCCCGGGTGCGTCTGGGGGGTAATGAGCGCATCGACTTTTCCGCTCTTCATATACTTTAAAGCCCTCTTCCAGGGAAGGTCCCATAATCTTAGCTCAATTCCGAGTCTTCTGCACAGCTCACGGACAGTCTCCACATCTATGCCTGATATCTGCCCGTTTTCTATTATTATATAGGGCGGCCATGCGGTAGTGGCAATAACAAGCTTTTCAGCGGGAACGATTGCCGGTGAAAAAAGCAGAATTGAGAGCGTCAATGCTGCGATTAATTTTCTTTTTTCTGACATGGCATTGTTCCTGAGCCTGTTCCATTCGGCTTGTGCTAAAATTTCAGCCTATTTCCCAGCGTTCTCTTTTGGACTTTCTGTTGATATCCACGCTTCCATGGGTCACTGCCACAGATTCCAACAGATGATCCAGATTTCGCTGATTCGGAGCGTAATCCTTTCTTATCCATAATCTGTGTAGATTTTCATGTAGATTCGCCGCAGACTCCCAAAGATGATTCAGATTTCAGCCTATTTCCCAGCGTTCTCTTTTGGACTTTCTGTTGATATCCACGCTTCCATGGGTCACTGCCACAATAAATACTTTTCCCTCCTGCAATTTATAGACGATCCGATAATTGTGGAATATCAGTTCTCTGATACTTCTGTCATTGAATTCGGGAACCATTCTGCCAAGCTCCGGCAAATCGCCCAGAGTTTCAGCATATCGCATAATTCTGTTGACAAAATTCACCGCGTAGTAAGGTGAATCTTTGGCAATATGGTCCGCTATCGCTTCAAGATTTTTCTGAGCGGTCAGTGACCAAGAGATTTCGTCCACTGAGCCATCCTTTCCCTAACTTTTTCATGGGGCAGAATTCTGCCTTCTTCGATATCTTCCAATCCGCGTTCCACTGTTTGTTTGAAATAAAGCGTTGCGATGATATCCGTAAGCGTGGATTCATCCGGCAATTGCTGAATAAGTCTTATTGATTCCTCTTTTGCTATCATAAAAAAGCTCCTTTCTTAATCCGTTGCAGATTTAACCATCTGAACGGCAGATTTTCAAAGATGATTCAGATTCCGCTGATTCGGAGAGTAATCCTTTTTTATCCATAATCCGTGCAAGGATTGCACATAAGAAAAGGATTGCAGCCCGGAACAAATCCTCTTCTTATGTGAAATCCTTGTAGTTTTCCAGCACAACCGTCAACTGACAACCGTCAACTGACAACCGTCAACTGACAACCGTCAACCGCCAACTGACAATCAACAACCGACAACTCCCTCATCATCCTCAAGCATCTGCTTTAAAGCCATAAGCTCTTCGTCGCTTGCTGGCGCAATGCCTTCAAGAGACGCAATGGCTTCATATTCAGCCGGTTTGGCGTCCCGAAGGTCCCGGGCCAGTTTTTCTATTGTCGGTTTGTTGAAAAACGCCTGCAAGGTGATCTCAGCGCCGAATTCCTTGTGAATCCGGCTGACGACCTGAGTTGCCTTGAGGCTGTGTCCGCCCAGTTCAAAAAAGTTATCCTGGATCCCAACTTTCTCAATCCCCAGAACCTCCTGGCAGATAGCGGCAAGTTTCTCTTCTGCCTCATTCCGGGGGGCGATGTATTCAGTTTCCGGGCCCATGCCTGTTTCAAAAGGATCTGGCAGGGCCTTCCTGTCTGTCTTGCCGCTCTGATTGAGCGGGAGACTTTCGAGCTGAACGAAATATGAGGGAATCATATATTCGGGAAGCCCGGCTTTCAGATGGTCACGAAGCTTACTTATGCTCAGTTCCTCTTTGCCAGTCATATAAGCTGCCAGAACATAGTCATCCTGGATCTCTCTTGCGACAACCACCGAGTCCTGTACCGGTCCATAGCTTGAAAGCCGGTTTTCGATCTCTCCCAGCTCTATTCGGAATCCCCGTATTTTGACTTGGAAATCATTGCGGCCGAGATATTCGATATTCCCGTCCGGGAGCCAGCGGCAGAGGTCTCCGGTTCGGTACATCCGCTCACCCGGATGGAAGGGATCAGGAACGAATTTCTCTTCTGTCAGTTCCGGTTTGTTCAAATATCCCCTGCCGACGTTCACGCCTGCAATGCAGAGCTCACCAATAACCCCAATGGGAACCGGTGTGTCGTTCTGATCCAGGACATACAGCCGGGTGTTATCTATCGGCTTTCCGATGGGAACAACATCTCCGCCTGAAAAGGGGGAGCAGTCAAAATAAGAGACGTCAACGGTGGCTTCAGTGGGGCCGTAGAGGTTATGCAGCGTTGCTCCACGGATAAAGAAATTGAAGAGAGATATCTGGCGCGAGGTCAGGGCTTCTCCGCTGGCGAAAACATGCCTGAGTGAAGAGACGCGGTGTGAACATGCCTGTTCTTTCACATATCTCAGGAACGCGTTGAACATGGACGGAACAAAATGGATCGTTGTTATACCATATTTTTCAATGGCGTTCACGATTTCAGCAGGGTCTTTTTCTCCTCCCGGCTTCAGCATGCAGACTCCCGAGCCGACAAATGACCACCAGAAGAGCTCCCATACCGAGACATCAAAGGTGAAGGGGGTTTTCTGAAGGATGACGCCCTTTTCATCCAGGGGGTATGATTTGTGCATCCACAGTATCCGGTTGAGTACGGAGTGATGTTCGATCATTACGCCTTTGGGCTGTCCGGTGGAGCCGGATGTGTAAATGACGTAGGCGAGGTTTCGGCTGCTATACACAGGCACGGGGTTGTCCGTCCGTCCTTCCCTGATTTCACGGATATCAATAACATCTGACAGGCCGAGTAAGGAAGCCTTTCCGATATACTTCTCCCGGGTCAGCAGAACAGAGCATCCGCTGTCTGAGAGGATGTACTGAACCCGGGATTCAGGATAATCCGGGCTGACCGGGACGTAAGCCCCTCCTGCTTTCAGGATGCCGAAGACGCCGATGATCATCCATTCCGAGCGTTCCAGACAGAGTCCGACCCGGGCATCCGGCTGAACATGATACTTGTCCCGCAGGGAATGGGCGACCCGGTTCGCTTGTTCATTCAGCTCCCGGTAGGTGAGCTTTGTCTCACCGAAGATTACGGCGGTGTTATCCGGCGTCTTTTCAACCTGTTTTTCAAACAGGTCCACGATGGTTCTGTGGGAGGGATAGTCTGCCGCGGTGTCATTGAATTCGTGAATGACTTGGTTCCGCTCCGCTTCCGGCAGGATGTTGATGCTTCCGACCGGTCTCTCGGGGTTCTCCAGAACGGACTGGATCGCGGCGCGGAGATGGTCGGCCAGACGTTCCATCTGCTCCTGGGGATAGACATTTTCGTTATAGCTGAACAGGATGCGGATATCCTTGTCAGGAATGATAATGACATTAAAATCATAATTAGAAAACTGTTCGTAAATTTCTATCTGACTAACGGAAATCCCCTCTTCTCCTCCTTGCCAACCCTGCATAAGTTCCTGACCTAAAGGAACATTTTCAAAAAACAAAAGATGATCAGAGAGTTCTCTCAAGCCGGAACATTCGGCTTGGATTTCGGCTAAGGAGAGATACTGATGCCGTTCGCTTTCAAGGGCTTCTTTTTGTACTGTTTTCAGCACATCTGAAAAAGGCTGGTCGGCCGATGTTCGGATTCGCACCGGTATCGCATTGACAAATAGGCCGACGATATCTTCCGTCCCTTTCAGGGCTGTAGGACGGCCTGAGACAATGGTTCCGAAGACCACATCATTTGTTCCATTATAGCGTGACAGCAGGATGCTCCATATTGTCTGAAAGACTGTGCTGAGGGTCACGCCTTGGCGAATCAGGCTCCGTAATGACTCGCTGGTCTCTCCTGGTAGTGTAAATGACATCTCTTTCAGTTGATAACCGGGTGTTCCGGTTGCTGTTGAAGTGTAAGCGGGCAATGAGGCGGTCTCTTCGTATTCTGAAAGATAACGGGTCCAGTAGATTTTGGATGCTTCCCGGTTCTGTTGGTTCAACCATTCGATGTAAGTGCGAAAAGGAACCGGAGATGAAATATCGGGTGCCTCATTCCGGGAGAGTTTTTCATAGATATGTATCAGTTCCCGGAAAAGGACGCTCATGCTCCAACCATCTAACAGAAGTGAGTGATAGGTCCATATCACATGGTACGAATCTTCCTTCAGACAGAAAATGGCGATACGCGTCAGCGCGCCGTGTGTCAGATCAAACGGTTTTTCTTTATCTTGCTTCAGATAATTGTCAATATGCTGCTGCTGATCAGTTTCGGAGAGGCTAGTCAGCGTCTCAACTGTCACGGGGATATCCCTTTTCCCGAGCACAACCTGAAGTGGGCGGGAAAGATTTTTGTGGGCGAATGCCGTCCTCAGTATGGCATGACGCCGGCCGAGTTCCTGCCAACTGCTGATAAAGTTGTCGCGTTGAAAATTCCCTGAAATATGATACGATACCTGCTCGCAATGCATGGACGAATCCGGCTCATAAAGCGAGTGAAACAGCAGTCCTTCCTGCATGGGAGAGAGAGGATAGATATCTTCGATATCCGATGCCTCCCAGGAATGGGTGAGGAGAAAATTCTCATATTCGGCAGGGGTGAGCTCGCTGTAGCCGAAATCCTCCGATTTTTTTTCACTTTCTTCTTTATTTCGGAAGTGTTGGTCCGCCTGTTTTTGTTCTGCTTTCTGCCTTTCAGCCATTCTTTTCTGCAACAGCATTTTTTTGAAAAGTGCCTGTTTTTCCGGTGAAAGCTTTGATAGCCGCTTAGATATACTGTCCATAGTTCTCCTCCGTTTTTGATCGTATCCGCCTCACTTTTCAGTCACGCGAAAATTTTATTTTAAAACTAAGTCCGGTGATGAATCACCGGACATAGTTAAGACCAAGGTGTGAATATATCGTTTAAGAATTTAACTCATCTGTCGTTAAAAATACTTGCTTTCAGTCTTCTTGATAAAACCTTCCTCTTTCAATTGGTGCACGGCCTTGCTGAATTTCTCAACCAGAGACTCACCTTCTGACCCCGTAGCTTTCCGAGACAGACCTATATAGGTCGGCTCTCCGCCAAGAACATACACAGTTTCTGCCTCAACTCCGGCTTTTTTACAGAGATATTTCATGGAGCCTTCTTCGACACCCGCTATTATGGGTACACGCTTCTTAGCGAATATCCTTGCCAGTTGATCGTCGTCATTACAGAGAACCTTGTTCATACCTTCATAGTTATCAAATTCCTTAGTGTACGAGTATCCCCTGACTACCCCCACCTTTCTGCCTTTCAGATCATCGAGTTTGTCCACTTTTATATCACTTCCTTTCTGTACCAAGAGGACTCTCTTTTCGATGCGTATGGGTTCGGAAGGGTAATACATGAACTTTCCCCGCTCTTCACTGTATTTGGGGGTAAGGAGGGCGTTCACTTTGCCATTCTTCATGTATTTCAGAGCTCTCTGCCAAGGTAGCATCCTGAACTTTGGCTTGATTCCAACTCGCTTGCACAGCTCTCGGCCAATCTCTATATCTATGCCTGATGGCTGCTTGTTTTCCATCATCGTATATGGCGGCCACTCGGCAAAAGCAATAACAAACTCTTCTGCCACAGCGTTGAGTGGCAAAGACAGCAGAATAGCCGCGATTAATGTTACAACTGATTTTTTCATAATTTCTTCTCCTTTCTTAAACAGCTTGAATTTCTTAAAATATATTCACATCCTTCAGCCTTCAGCCATAATAAATAATAATTGTCCCGAGTAATTCATCTCTGGCTTAACATGCTTAACCCGATTAACAAGATAGAAAAAATTTGTTCCGAGTTTTGCGACAGATAAATCGGACTGTTTTCTTGTTCTATCTTATTTATTGGGTCATGCCATCATTTAGTCATAAGTTCTCCGGAAATTCTGAAAAGCATTCCGATAACCGGCTGACACCGGACATTTTATGACTGACGAGAATTCATAATAGTGGACAACTATCCTTTATCTCCTAATTTTATCATATCTGTCCCAAGTATTTTCTTTACCTCATCTTCCGGCATTTGCTCCAATTCTTCCAGCAAGCGGAGCATCTCTTCTTCATCCCCTCCGTCAATCTCATTCTGTATAACAGCCTCAGCCAGGCCCGCCACTGTAGGATTTTCAAACAGGATGGCCGGGGTCAGCTCCACCCCGAAAGCCTCTTGTAACCGGGCGATAACTTGAATACCCATGAGAGAATCCCCTCCCAATTCAAAGAAGTTGTCATGGATGCCGATCTGTCTGATACCCAGTACGCTCTGCCATATTTCGGCGATCGTATCCTCGATATTATCCGGAGCAACATAAGCGATACCCGTCTCAGGTCTGGAATGTGTCGGTTCGGACCGATCTGACAGATCGATCCGATCAGACTTGCCCAAAGTTTCCAGAGAACTCAGTGTAAGAGGGTCTTGTTGCAATTCCTCCATATCCCGGGTCGATATCAGCACCTGAGGCAGATCGCTTCCGAACATGATACGGCAGAATGTTTCCAGACCTTCTTCGGATGTTATCCCTCCGGGCAGTTCTTCTCCTGTAACCGCCCTGTATCGTTCCTCAAATCCGACTGCCCGTCCTATACCCTGCCATCGCTCCCAGTTAATCGACGTTACGCGGCGTTTGGAGGAACTCATATGGGCAAAAGCGTCAATAAAAGAACATGCCCCGCAATAGCCAGTCAGACCGAATCCCCCTGTAACCGCATTAAGAGAAGAACAAAGAGCGAAAAAATCCAACTGAACCTCATTGAACAGGGCATCAAGCACCAGCGTTCCCCTTACTCTGGCTCCGAATTCATGTTTTATCAGTTCAGGAGTCATTAACTGAATTGCTCCCCCATGCTCAAATCCAGCGGAATGAATCACCCCGTGAATATCACCGAATCGCTCATTTGTCTGACGAATTACACTCTGCATCTGGTCCGGATCGGAAACATCGGCACTGAGCGCCAGCACTTCTCCGCCCAGAGACTCCACTCTTTTCAGGTTCTCCATTCTGACTCGTATCTTTTCCTTTTCTTTCCTGATCTCCTCTGAAATCCGATCCGAATAATCCGTTCCGGCAATCTCATCTTTCTGCTGGGCAATAATCAGCCCGTAATCTGTTTCCAACCGTCTTTCTTCATTTCGGGGGTATGCTGTTACATTTACAAGTCCCTGGTTTTGAAGAGCCTTTTCCCACTTTTCAGGCTCTATCAAAGGAGAGTCTTTTCTAATTTCCTTATCTTCAAAATACCACCACCCTTCTGCCAACCCCCAGCTCATGTCCATCCAGCGTTGGGCTTTTACTGTCTCTATCATAGCGATAACGCCGCCGGGGACTAACAGCTTTGTCAGATGTCCGATTGTTTCCTCAACAGATCGCGTGGCATAGACGACATCCATCCCCAATATCATATCAAAGCTGTATCTGTCATAGCCCTGGGTGATCGGATCCTCTGAGATATCCAGCGTACCGAATTTCATGAAGCCGTGTCCCTGGTCTGCTGCCTTTCTCTCAGCTCTCACAACAAAGGATTTTCCGATATCTGTAAAATGATATTCAACATTCTTACCGATCAGAACGGGAAGTATCACCTCCGTCAATGTGCCGTTCCCAGCGCCGACTTCCAATATCCTTACCTTCCGATGGGGTGTTTTTGTCAGAACTCCGGAAACAACATTCCCAAGTAACCTCTTATACAGTGTGTGATTACCGTGTTCTGCCATATTTTTGGCAAATCCTTCCAGAAAATCGGAACTGCCGTCAGGGTATAACACGCTTATGGCTTCAATATCTCCGCTCAATGCGTCACGATAATGACTGGCGCAATGTTTGAGAAGCCCGAACATTCCGGCAAATTCGGGATATTTTTTCTCTGCCTCCTCACTCAGAGATACCGGATATTTGACATCCTGTTCCCCTTTCAGGAACTCTGCCTTCCCTCCCTCTGCCCTGATGACCGAATCTTCTGACAGAACTTTGATAAAGAAGTCATAAAACTTTTCAAACTTAGGCAATATTCCCAAGTGACGCTTCAGTTCCTCTGACTCGTAAATCTGCCCCTTTTCCATGCGGATACCGCCTGCTCTGAAATAATCGCAGATATAGCTTGTACACAGATCATTGAGGGTTTCTTCCAACCCTTCATAATCTTTTATTCCAGGTATTCCGAGTTCTCCTTTCAGTCTCTCTTCATGCTGACTGATAATATCCGCCTCATCATCCATGTTCACGCCGATTTCGATCCTTTTCTTCACAATATCAGCACAGAAATCATTACCCACGCTGTCCGCATCATCAGCCGATAACCATTCTTCCCATTGATCTCTTTCCGGCAACTGTGTTCGCCCTGTCAGAACCAGCTTTGCCTGCGCCGTCCGTACCAGAAATTCTGCAAGCTCGCCTCCGATTCCTCCGAGCCCGCCGGTGATCAGATAGACCCCCTTTTCTCTGATTTTGGATTTCTCCGGTTCCCATTTCGGTAATCGGATGGGCTCAAAGCTTTGTATCCACCGATAATTTCCCCGAAAGGCAATAATCGTGTCAGAAAATTCCGAACCGAGTTCTGCCATCAGCCTGTCTGTGAGCCTCTCTTCTTCCGGAGTTCCCGATTCGGGAAGAACAATATCGATGCTACGGCAACTGATGTTCGGGTATTCCTGGGGAATAACTCTTACCGGACCGATCACAGTGGCCTTCTCCGGGCGTAGCGGCTCTCCTCCGATCACCTCATGCAGGTTGTTTGACACAACCGTAATTTGAAGCCTCTCTGTATAATCATGTTTTGCAAGCGCCCGGGCTATAAAAACAAGGCTGGAAAATCCTGAGTCAGCAATGCTGTCAAGCTGTTCAAGACCTGATTTAATCTGACCCTCCGGTGTAACACTCCACAAGTGAACAATTGCATTGGGAATCTTAGCCTCACCGCGAAGTTCGCTGAACAGGAGATTGTAGTCGTTATATTGCTCAGGGTTAAAGGTGTATTCGCCATCGTTCAACTTTGCAAACTTCGGCCCGATCTTCACAGTGATGACGCTGTGTCCCCTGTTTTCCAGTTGTTCTGCTAATTGAGAACCCAGACCGCATTCATCCAAGAAAATCAGCCATGAGACTGAAGACTGAAGACTGAAGACTGAAGACTGAAGTGGAACACGTTTCCATGAGGGAACGTAAAACCAGTCAGCCATATCCGGCTTTTTGTCAGTGGCAGGCGGCTGAATCTCCGCCGGCTCCTGTGTGTCAGCGACAGACGGCTGGATATCCTCCGCTTGGATGTCAGCGGCAGGCGGCTGAACTTCCGTCGGTTCCGCGGCATGTGGCTGAATCTCCGTCGGTTCCGCTTGGATGTCAGCGGTAGGCGGCTGAATCTCCGCCGGCTCCGCTTGGATGTCAGCGGCAGGCTGAACTTCCGTCGGCTCCGCGGCAGGCGGCTGGATGTCCGCCGGCTCCGCTTGGATGTCAGCGGCAGGCGGCTGAACTTCCGCCGGCTCCGCGGCAGGCGGCTGAATCTCCGCCGGCTCCGCTTGGATGTCAGCGGCAGGCGGCTGGACTTCCGCCGGTTCCGCGGCAGGCGGCTGAATCTCCGCCGGCTCCGCTTGGATGTCAGCGGCAGGAGGCTGAATCTCCGCCGGTTCAGCGGCAGGCGGCTGAATCTCCGCCGGCTCCGCTTGGATGTCAGCGGCAGGCGGCTGGATGTCCGCCGGCTTCGCTTGGATGTCAGCGGCAGGCGGCGGCTGAACTTCCGTCGGCTCCGTGGCATGCGGCTGGATGTCCGCCGGCTCCGTTTGGATGTCAGCGACAGGTGGCGGCTGAACTTCCGTCGGTTCCGCGGCAGGCGGCTGAATCTCCGCCGGCTCCTGTGTGTCAGCGACAGGCGGCTGAATCTCCGCCGGCTCCTGTGTGTCAGCGACAGGCGGCCGGACTTCCATTGTCTCCCGGATGTCGGCGGCAGATGGCTGGGGGCCTGTCGTCACCTGGGGGGCTGCGACAGGCGGCCGGAGTTCCGTCGTCACCCGGGTATCAGCGGCAGGTGGCTGGATGACCATCCGTTGGGGATCGATCCAGTGACGCCGACGTTCAAAAGGATAGGCGGGCAGAGGAACCCGTGAACATTTTTCATGGGTATGGAAACCGGCCCAGTCTGTTTCAATGCCATTGAGCCAGAGTTTGCCCAAAGTGGTGAGAAGGAACAATTCATCCGACTGCTTGTCTCTGGGATGGCGTACTGATGTCAGCACAACATGCTTTGACGTTTTATTCGGATGACGCAGGGCAAATGTGCCCAGTGCCTGCCCGGGACCGACCTCCAGCAGAATCTGCTCCGGTTCCTTCAATATCTCCTGCAAGCCGTCCCCAAAGCGGACTGTCCGGCGCAGATGTCCGGCCCAGTATGACGGATCCGTGGCTTCCTTCCCGCTGATCCATGTACCGGTGACATTGGAGACATAGGGAATCTGGGGAGATTTCAGATTCACCTGCCTGGCCTGTTCTGCAAACGGTGCCATAACAGCATCCATCATCTCCGAATGGAAGGCATGGGAGGTATGCAGCATTCGGCATTCGGTCCCCTTTTTGGAGAGATGCTCCCGCAATGCCTTAATTTTCGGTGCCGAGCCTGAGACCACGCAGAGCGAAGGCGTGTTCACCGCAGCGAGAGAAAGTTCCGGATCTTCGATTTTCAATTTTCGATTTTTGACCGGAGGTTTGCCTTTGCTTCGGAATTTATCCATCAGAGGAAGAATCTCTTTCTCACTCAGCGGCACGGCAAGCATGGAACCTCCGGGAATCTGCTGCATCATCCGCCCCCGGATGGCAACCAACGATAACGCATCTTCCAAAGAAAAAACACCCGCGAGACACGCGGCCGCATATTCGCCGATACTGTGCCCGATCATGGCATCGGGCTGTATGCCCCACTCCATCCATAATTTGGCCAGCGCATACTCAAAGACAAAAAGCGCGGGCTGTGCAACATCAGTCTGGTCAAGGGGCGAGGGGTAATGGTCGAAATCCGATGAGGTCGCCTTCCGCTCCTCGACTCCTGTGGGATACAACACATTCCGTATGTCAAGCCCGAGATGCAGTCTGAGAAGTTCCGAGCATCGGTCAATCTCCTGCCGAAATGTCAGCTCGGTGTGATAGAGTTCCAAGCCCATGTTTATATACTGCGCGCCCTGTCCTGAGAACATGAACACAACCTGCCGACGCGCCCCGGTTTCCCGGACTTTCGTTAAAACCCGTTTCGGATTCCGGACGCGAAGGACTTTCTCAGCATCTTTGACATTCCGGCATACGGCCATCCGGCGATGACTGAAAGCCTTGCGGCCGACCTGCAGGGTATAAGCCGCATCCTTCAGATTAATCTCGGGATGCTCTCCCAGATGTTCGGCCAGATTTGCCGTTGCCGTATCAAGCGCGCTATCGGTCTTTGTAGAAAGTGTGAGAATCTGCCACGCCCGTTTTTCAATTTTCGGTTTCCGTTTTCCGGTTTTCGTTTTCGTTTTCCGTTTTCCAGTTTCCGTTTTCCGTTTTTTCGTTTTCCGTTTCCAGTTTTTGATTTCAAACTCTTCCAGAACAATATGGGCATTGGTCCCTCCGATGCCAAATGAGCTGACCCCGGCCCTGCGGGGCGTTTTGCCGCTTTTTTTCCATTCGGATAATTCGGCGTTGACATAAAACGGGCTGTTCTCAAAGTCAATACCGGGGTTGGGGGTTTCAAAGTTGAGGCTCGGGGGGATCATTCTGTGCCTCATTGCAAGGACTGTTTTTATGAGGCCCGCGGCACCCGCTGCTGTATCAGTGTGTCCGATATTTGTCTTCACTGATCCGATGGCGCAGTATCCCTTCTTCTTGGTGCTGGCTCGAAACACCTGTGTCAGCGCCTCGATTTCAATGGGATCTCCGAGAGATGTCCCGGTTCCGTGGGCTTCGATGTATGTGATCGTCTCAGGAGCAATCCCGGCAAGGACCTGGGCTTCGGCGATCACCGACATCTGTCCATCGACCCCGGGCGCGGTGTAGCCCACTTTGAGAGAGCCGTCATTATTGATCGCCGAGCCTCTGATGACCGCATGGATACAGTCGCCGTCCTCCAGGGCGTCCTCCAGCCGTTTCAGCAGGACAATCCCCACCCCGCTGCTGACAACCGTTCCCGCGGATCTGGCGTCAAATGCGCGGCAATGACCGTCAGGCGAAGGGATTCCGCCCATCTGGTACAGATATCCTCTCTTCTGGGGAACCTGGACGGTGACGCCGCCGGCCAGGGCCATGTCGCACTGATAGTTCAGCAGGCTCTGACACGCGATCTGGACCGCAACCAGTGACGAGGAGCATGCGGTGTTGACATTGACAGACGGTCCTTTGAGATTCAGCTTGTAGGAAACCCGTGTGGGGACAAAATCTTTGTCATTGCCGATGGCGATCTGATAAATATTCGCGGAATTGGCAAGTTCGGGGTCTGTCATCAGGTTCCTGAGCAGATAGGTGTTTATACCCGCGCCCGCGTACACGCCGATCCGGCCGTCATATTTTTCAGGATCGCAGCCCGCGTTCTCAAGGGTCTCCCACGCGCACTCCAAAAAGAGGCGGTGCTGAGGGTCCGTCAGTTCGGCTTCTCTGGGAGAAAAACCAAAGAAGGATGCGTCAAACATCTCGATATCGTCCAGTACCATACCTGCTTTGACATATTTCGGATTCTTCAGCAGGCCCGGGTCAACCCCCGATGCTGTCAATTCCTCATCCGTAAAAGAGGAGACAGCCTCCACCCCGTCCCGCAGATTCCGCCAGAACTCATCCAGGTTCCTGGCTTTGGGGAAACGACCGGCCATCCCGATGATAGCGATCGGTTCAACAGAATCATACTCCGTATTATCCATATTGCTTTATCCTTTTATTATTTTTTTTGTACATTTTGTAGTTTATATGCAAACCTGACCAAATCCTCGTTCTTATGTGAAATTCATAGAGTTTCCCGTAATCAAATCCTCTTCTTATGTGCAATCCTTAGTAGTTGTGCTAACTAACTACAATACAAGTCTTTGCCACTCAGCACAGGCATCTTGAAGAGACGGCAAGAGACTTTGGAATATCCGCTCCTGCATACACTGGTCGGACAACATTTTTGCATATCTCGTCGGACGAGCATGCCGATATAGCGGTTTATAGTCCTCTTTTTCATTCGAGGATTCACGGTTAAGGAAATGAAACCATGTTTCAATATTCCTTTTGGGAACGAAGATGGCAATCCTTTCCTTTCCAATACGTCGTTTTTGACCGGCGTTCTTCATTTCCTGAGAATGATTCAGTTGAACTTTGCGTTCAATTACGGAACTTTTATCAGCGTCAATCATAACAAGCAGCGCAATATTCTGATATTGCGCCTTTTTCCGATAGGCTTTTACTTCCCGAGCGTAACGCTTTCGCACCCATTGCTCGGCAGCGCCTCGGCCAAAAGGAGCAATTACAGGCTGAAGCTTTCTGGGATTCCATCCTCGAAGCATAAGATATTCCCGGATAAAATGCCAATGGGCCCGATCCTCGCAAAGAACAATGATCTGAGGTTTGCCGGTCTTATGCATCAAATATCCATCCCCGCTCCACAAGCTCGGAGATCGGTAAGCCGATCTCCTGCTCATCTGAACGGATTCGCCTTATCCGGGCAGGGCCGCCGATACCTTCCCTGTCTATCCAGAATCCCGCATCATTGGCAAGAAAATTAATTATCTTGGGATGGTGGGAGATAAGTATCGCCTGGGCCTGCCCGTTTTGCGTCTGATGGTCCAGAATATCCAGCCATGGCTGGATCTCCGGCAGTGCAAGGAAGTTCTCCGGTTCGTCAATACATAGCGAGCATTCTTCTTCGGGAAGACAGTAGAGCAGTGTGTATAAGGCAATCAGTGCGCGCTGTCCGTCTGACAGATCATTCAGTTTGAAGAGATTAATCGAGCCATGGAGATTGCGGAATCCTGCTGAGAATATCTTTGCCCGGCCGGCTGTCTCAAGCTTAAAGGAATCAAATCCTTCCAGATCATTGCGCAACTTCTCGGTGAGCTTGAAAACACGACCTTGGCGCTCCTGGGACAGATATCGGAACCATGATGCGAAATCGGATAAATCAGGTGCGGGGGCGGTGACTTCACCGCGGCTTTCCGCGTCCATCAGCGCGGGATTCAGTCTGATCACAAAAGAATTTTCCAGTCTTTTCTTAAACCAAGTCAGCTTTTTATTGTCATGTCTCTCCATAAGGGAACCGATGCCTGAGCGCGACCAGTCAGCGGGATATTCAGGACCTTTTTCACAGGTATCTCCGTAGAGTTGTGCGTTTCCTGTTTCTGATGAGAATTCAAATAACGGCCGGTGATTAAAGGAAAGGGATTCGCTCCCCATCCGGGCAAGTCCTTTTTCGGGAATATATTCAATGGTCAGTTTATACAGGTAAAGTCCGCCGTTGCCTTCCAGTTCCAATTCAAAGTTCTGAACCGGCGCTGTGAAATCCTGCCAGCAGGTAAAATCGGAAAGAGGGAATAAATCCGGCACTCTCCCATCCCGGGTAACAAAATCACGGAGTTTGAACAGAACATCGAATATGGCCGACTTTCCCGAACCATTGGGCCCGAGAAGAAGGTTTATGGCTCCGAAAGACATCTCCGTATTAATCAGGGTTCTGAAATTATTTACATAAAGACGTTTTAACATACATTTTCCTGTCCGTGACCGGTTGACGGTTGACGGTTGACGGTTGACGGTTGACGGTTGACGGTTGACGGTTGACGGTTGACAGTCGTCGGTTGTTTAATTCTGATCAAAATCCTCTTCTTGTTTGCAATCCCTGTTTAAAAATACGCATTTCTGATCTTCTCTATCACACCTTCCTTTTTTAACTGACGCAGTGTCCTGCTGAATTCCTCAGCCAGAGTCTTCCCTTTCGGTCCCAGGGCCTTTCTGGAAAAGGTTATGTAGCCCGGGGTTTCATTCAGAACATGGATCACTTCAACTTGGGTGCCGGTCTGTTTGGCAATGAACTGCAAAACGCCCGCTTCACCCACTGCAATATCTATACGCTTTTTGGCAAGTATTTTTACTAACTGTCTATCGTCATTGCAAGGGAGCTTTTTTAGGCCGGGATAGTTATCGAATTCCGAGCCGTGCGAATATCCCCTGACTACGCCGATAAGCTTATTTTTCAGGTCGTCAAGTCCGTTCACTTTTATACCGCTTCCCTTCCATGTCAGAAAGACGGTTTTTTCCATATTTACAGGTTCGGACGGATAGTACATGAATTCGGCTCGTTCTTCGGTGTATATGGGGGACAATAAAGCATCTGCCTTACCTTTCCTCATATACATCAAAGCTCTCTTCCAGGGTAGAAACCGGAACTTTGGATCGATGTTAAGGCGTTTACAGGCTTCGTTCACAATGTCTATGAGTATTCCCTCAACTTTTCGGTCCTTTATAAATATATACGGCGGCCATTCGGAATAGGCAATGAGAAGCTCCTCAGCCAAAGCGTCGGTTGAAGAAAAGGAGAGGGCGCTCACAATGAATATTATAATCAGTTTCAATTTCTTTGCCATATTCTTGGTAAGAAAAGGACTGGAATTCTGATCAAAATCCTCTTCTTATATGCAATCCTTGTAGTTGTGCGTAATCCGAGCAGTTGCGCCGCCAACTGCGCCAGGTAACTACAAGGATTGCACATAAGTTATGTGAAATCCCTGTAGTTCTTAAAAATACTTACTCTGAACCTTCTCAATAAAACCTTCTTTTTTCAACTGGCGAAGAGCCTTGCCAAATTTCTCAGCCAGAATCTTGCCTCTTTCACCTATGGCCTTGGAAAAGGCCACATAGCTCACAGTTTCCTCCAAAACATGCACTACTTCAGTCTCAATACCCGCTTTTTTGCAGAGGAATCTCATAGACCCTTCATCCATGCCCGCGGCCAGTTCTGTACGCTTTTTAGCGAAAATCCTTACCAGTTGATCGTCATCATTGCAGACTGTCTTTTTCAGTCCCTGATCATTGTTGAATTCCGAACCATAAGCATATCCCCTGACCACACCTATGGTTTTACCCTTCAGATCATCAAGTTTGGTCGCTTTTATGCCACTTCCCTTCAGAGCCAGGATGATTGTTCTTTCTTTATTTATGGCTTCGGAAGGGTAATACAGAAATTCGGCTCTCTCCTGAGTGTGTCTGGCGGAAAATATCGCATCCACCTCGCCCTTCTTCACATACATCAAAGCTCTCTTCCAGGGGAACACCTGAATCTTTGACTCAAAACCGAGACGTTTGCACAGTTCGCGGACTATTTCTATATTCATGCCCGTCTGTTTCCCGTCTTCCACCATTGAATACGGGGGCCACTGACTGGTGGCAAGAACGACCTCTTCGGCCAGTGCGCTGAATGGAGAGGACAGCAGAATGGCCATCGTTAATGTTAAAAGCTTTTTCATAATTCTCCTCCTTACCTCATATCGACTTTGGCATTTCCGAGAATAATATAATCCCAGTAAAAAGGTATGGATATAACACCGACATTTAACACATCTTAAAAATACGAACTCCTGATCTTCTCGATCACGCCTTCCTTTTTTAACTGACGCAGCGTCTTACCGAATTCCTCGGCCATAGTCTTCCCTTTCTGCCCCAAGGCTTTTTTGGAAAAGCACATATAGCCCGGAACTTCAGTCAAAACACCGACTACTTCAACCTGGGTGCCGATCTGTTTGGCAAAGAACCGCAAAACGCCCTCCTCGCCTACTGTGACAATTACGCGCTTCTTGGCAAGGATTCTTACCGCTTGTTCATCGTCATTACATTCGATCTTTTTTATGTCAGAACGGCTATCGAATTCCGAAGTGTATGAATATCCCCTGACTACAGCAACCGACTTACCTTTCAGATCGTCAAGTCCGTTCACTTTTATACCGCTCCCCTTCCATGTCAGAAAAACCGTTCTTTCTATATTTGCAGGTTCGGATGAGTAATACATGAATTCGGTCCGTTCTTCAGTATATATCGGAGTCAATAAGGCATCCATTTTACCTTTCTTCATATACTTTAAAGCCCTCTTCCAAGGCAGAAGCCGGAGCTTGGGAACGATGTTGAGGCGTTTACAGGCTTCGTTCACCGTGTCTATAATTATACCCGTCGCTTTTCCGTCCTTCGTAAACGTATATGGTGCCCAGTTGGCATAAACAACGGCAAGCTCCTCAGCCAAAGCGCTGGTTGAAAAAAAGAACAAAACACTCATAGCCAGCATTATAAATGATTTCTTCATAATTAATTAAAGTTTAAATTATATCCATACCTCAAACTGTTTCATAATAAGAAATTACCGAAGCCTTTGATTTCTCATCTCCTTCTGTCGTTTCATAGCTGCTTTCTGTTTGCTGGCTCGACTACCGGCCTGCTGAAAAGCAGGCTGTTCTTCATGCTTATGACTCAGATATTCCGAAAGTGCGGCAATGGTCGGATATCTGAAAAATTGGGCTATCGGAATATCACGGTTGAAGATTTCGTGTAGTCTGTTCCGGACGCTTACAATAAGAACAGAATGACCTCCCAAATCGAAGAAATTATCGTAAATGCTTATTTTTTCTATGTCAAGCACTTCTTCCCATATCGCTGAAAGAGTTCTCTCCAGTTTGTTACGGGGAGGTATGTAAGCCGCCTCAGCATCTGGTCTGGTCCGATCCGGTGCGGGCAGCGCCTGGCGGTCCACTTTGCCGTTAGATGTCAGCGGTATCTCTTCCAACATTACAAAGGCCGATGGTACCATGTAATCAGGCATTTTTTCCCCGAGAAACGCACGCAACGCATTGTCAGACAGGGAATGGTCCTGAGTAGGGACAAAATAAGCGATCAGACGCCTGTCCCCGGGACGATCTTCTCTGTCTATGACTACAGCATGGCGCACCTCGGAATGCTCTGACAGCACGGCTTCAATCTCTTCCAGTTCAATGCGGAAGCCGCGAATCTTGACCTGAAAATCTGTGCGGCCGAGAAATTTGATGTTACCGTCGGACAGGTAGCGAGCCAGATCGCCAGTTCTGTACAGACGATCTCCCGGTTCATCGATGAAAGGATCAGGGATAAATTTTTCAGCAGTTACCTCCGGCCGGTTCAGATAACCCCGGGCAAGACCTGACCCGCCGATGTATAGTTCGCCGATTACGCCGACAGGAACTGGTCGGAAATGGCTATCCAGAATGTACAGTTGAGTATTGGCAATAGGGCGGCCGATAGGCACCTCACCCGATGCGGACAGACGGGTCGGAGCTTCATAAACACAGCATCCGACCACAGTCTCTGTCGGACCGTATTCATTGATAATTCTGGTTTCGGGTGCGTAAGTTCGCCAAAACGAAAGGCTTCTTTCCAATAGTGCCTCACCGCCGATAACCAGCGCTTTCGTCATTCTCGTCTGATCCACAGCCTCTTCGGTGGGTAACATCTGGTTGAGCATTTCCAAATGAGCCGGAGTGATCTTAATGAGGCTGAAATTACTTTCCGAACATAGTGCTTCTCTGAGGAAGTCTATCTCCTCCTCCTCCGGCAGTAGCAACACTTTCCGCCCTGTCAACAAGGGAGCAAACAGGCTGGTAATGGTTGCATCAAACCCGATGGAAGAATTAACCGGAGCGCCGTTTCCTTCTGCCACTTTGTAAGCTTTCGTATTCCAACTGAGATAATTAACGAATCCCTGATGGAGAATCATTGTTCCCTTTGGCTTCCCCGTAGAACCTGAAGTATAAATCACATAAGCCAGATTATCCGACGTAACCCCCGTAACCGGATTTTCCCCGTCTTCCTGAGAGATTGCATCCCAGTCGGTATCCAAACACAACACCTCTGCCTTATGATCCGGAAGTTCCGCCTCCAATTTCTTCTGAGTCAGCAGGACAGCCGCCCCGGCATCCTCCAGCATGAAGGCCAGACGCTCTCTGGGATAGCTCGAATCCAGGGGAATGTATGCCCCGCCGGCCTTGAGAACCCCCATAAGACCCACAACCATTTCCATAGACCGTTCCATACAGACACCCACAAGAACATCCGGCCCGACCCTCAGACCACTCAGATGGTGTGCCAACTGATTGGCGCGGAGATTCAACTCCTGATAGGTCATTTGCTGATCTTCAAAGACCACGGCCACCGCTTCCGGAGTTCGTTCCACCTGACCCTCAAACAGTTGATGCAGGCATTTATCCCGGGGATACTCTGCTGAAGTATCATTCCATTCCACTAACAACTGACGCCGCTCGGCCTCAGTCAGCAAAGGCAGTTCCGAAACCGGACAATCAGAATCGGAAACAATTCCATCCAGCAATCTCCGAAAATGCCCGACCATCCGGCGGATCGTGTCCGCATCAAACAAGGCTGTGTTATACTCAAACCTCCCCTCCACCCCTGATTCGGTCTCCGTCATCTCCAGATTCAGATCAAACTGGGCTGCAATGCCCTCCAATTCAACCGGATACACAGTCAGACCGTGCAGTTTCAAGCTCTTCCGGGGCGCGTTCTGCAAAGCAAACGCCACCTGAAACAGCGGCGTATGATTCAAATTCCGCTCCGGCTGCAAAGCCTCCACCAACTGTTCAAAAGGCGTATCCTGATGGGAGTATGCATCCAAAGCGACCTGACGCATCCTTTCCAGTAATTCCGAAAAAGCGGGATTCCCGGATAAGTCCGCACGCAGCACCAAATTATTGACAAAAAAACCGATCAGCGGTTCGATCTCCTCGTGGTTACGGTTAGCGACAGGGGAACCGATGAGGATATCCTCCTGTCCGGTGTAGCGGTAAAGTAGCGCCGCAAACGCGGCAAGCAGGGTCATAAACATGGTCGTGCCTGAGCGCTGACTCAGAAGATTTAACCGCTTTGCCAGTTCACCGCTGATCTCAAAGCGTTCTGCCGAACCGTTGTAAGTCAGTTCCGAAGGCCGGGGCCGGTCAGTGGGAAGTTCCAAAACCGGCGGAGCATCTGCCAACTGTTTTTTCCAGTATGTGAGATGACGCTCCAATTTCTCGCCACTCAACTGCTCACGCTGCCATACGGCAAAATCGGCATACTGAATCCGCAACTCCGGCAGAGGGTTCGGTGCTCCTTTCAAAAAAGCATCGTAACACGCGGCAAGTTCCCGGATAAACAGCCCCATTGACCAGCCATCAGAGACAATATGATGGATGATAACGAGCAGAACATGTTCATCGCTCTTCAACTGTAACAACCTGAGCCGCAGCAAGGGGCCGGCTGCCAGATCAAAAGGTTGCTGAATCTCTTTGACAGCCAATCTCCGCATCTCGGCATCCTGCCCGGCTTCAGTTAGGTGTCCCAAGTCTGTCACAGGCATGGGAACAGTTAAAGACGCAGAGATGATCTGTTCGGGAAGTTCATCCTTAACAGGAAATGTGGTTCGCAGGACTTCGTGGCGGCGGACAATTTCGTTAAAGCTCCGCCCCAAAGCCGACACATCCAGCGGCCCCCTGAAACGCATGGCTGAAAGCAGATTGTAAAAAAGATTGCCCGGGTCGAACTGATGAAGGAACCAGAGTCGCTGCTGGGCAAAAGAGAGGGGAATCTCTCTGTCCCGGGGAACCGGCTGAATGGAGTATGACTCAGACACGGAATCTGAGGCAAAATCGCTCTTGTGAAAAAACAAGAGTATCTCGGATTTCCGATCCCGCAACTGGGCGAGCACATCCGGCGTCATCGCTGAATCGGGCGCGTTATACCGCAGACGGCCGTCCTCGACCCAGAGCTTTATATCCAGACGGCTAAGATCAGATAAAAAGTCTTCAATCGTTTTCATATAAATTCCCATAAGCTATTGACTTCCATTATAAATGAATGTAAAGACCAGATGCCGGAAACCCTTAACCCTTAACCCTTAACCCTCAACCCTTAACCTTAACCCTCAACCTCAACCCTTAACAGCTAATAATACTTACCTTCGATTTTCCGAAACACCCCTTCCTCCTTCAACTGCCGCAGTATCCTGGTGAATTCCCTGGCCAAAACTTTACCTCTCGGGCCCAAGGCTTTTTTAGAAAAAGCTAAAAAATTCGGATCCTCAGTTAAAAAGTAAACTGTTTCAAAAGATTCTTTAAAGCCGAGGTCCTTTCTGATCCATTCCAGGTTTCTCTCTTCGCCTGCTGCCAAGTCTGTACGGCCTTTATAGAGTATTTTTACCAGTTGCGTATCATTGCCGCAGACTATTTTTTTCAGCCCCTGACATTTGTCGAATTCGGCACCATAAGAATACCCCCTGACAACAGCAAAATTCTTATCTTTAAGGTCATCAAGTCCGGAGGCATTCATACCGCTTCCCTTTCGGGCGATCACAACAAGTCTTTCCATATACAGCGGCTCATCGACAAAATACAAAAACCTGAGTCGTTCCTCAGTCTTTTTAGGGGCAAAAATAGCATCCGCTTTCCCTTTTTTCACATATTTTACCGCTCTTTTCCAAGGTAATATCCGGATTTTCGGTTCAATCCCCAAACGCTTGCAGACTTCCCGAACAGTTTCCATCGCTGTGCCGGGCAAGTGCTTATCTTTTGTAACCATTGGCGGCCATTCTGCGGTGACAAATTTAAGCTTTTCGGACAAGGCACTGACTGGCAGAAAAAGCAAAACAGCCCAAATTAGTGTCACACCCAATTTCTTCATACGATATCTTCCTCGAAACAAAGTTCGTATTTGCTTTCTTACTTTCCCTTAATACTTACTTTCGATTTTCCGAATGATACCTTCCTCTTTTAGCCGCCCCAGAGTTCTGCTGAGTTTTTCAGCCAGAGACTTGCCCTTTTCACCCAAAGCCTTTTTGGAAACGCCGATATGATATCGGGTTTCATCCACAACGAACAGCGTTTCAAAACGGTCTTCAAACCCGAGGCTCCTGCTTACGGACTTCAGGTTCTCCTCTTCGCCCACTGCCACATCCAGACGCCCTCTGTCAAGCATTCGTAACATTTGGCTATCGATATTGCACACTATCTTTTTCAGCCCCTGACAGTTATCGAATTTCTCGCCATAAGAATACTTCCTGACCACACCGAAAAGCTTACCTTTTAATTCATCAAGTCCGGTTGCTTTTATACCGCTTCCCTTCCTAACTATGACGAGAATTTTGTCGGCATAAGTCGTCTCGGACGTAAAATAGAGGAACTTCTTTCGCTCTTCATTCAATTTAAGGGAAAAAATGGCGTCTGCCTTACCTTTCCTTACATACATCTGAGCTCTTTTCCAAGGCAATATCCGAATCACCGCCCTGATCCCGAGACGATTGCAGACTTCGTGAACAATTTCCACATCTATGCCTGCTTGCCGGCCGTCTTTCATAAACGCACGCGGTGGAAACTCACAAGTGACAAAATTACGTTCTTCAAGCTTATCGGGCAGCGCATTAACCAGCCAAAAGAGCAAAATGACTATAATTAAGGTTACAACGACTGATCCCTTCATGGCTTGTTTTCTATTTGAATATCTGTATATCAGACGATAATTTCAATGTCAACAGCATATTTTCAGATTATAACGGATTTAGAAACTTGAACGTGAACTTAAACGTGAATGTAAACGCGAACGCGAACGTGAACATTCCTTTACGGGCAAGTTCGGATGTGAGTTCAGGTTCAAGTTCAAGTTCAAGTTCAAGTTCAAGTTAAGAGCAAGTCCTGAGTTTACACTTACGGCTCAAATCTCCCCTTCTTTCCGATCCCCCAAGGCTTCGTCGGGCGGGGACTGTAGTTTCTGCACAGTC
>JAUCGI010000272.1 GCA_030378035.1 Desulfobacterales bacterium HSG2 | reverse complement strand
AAGATTCCACAAACGTGTCCATTGTGTCGGTCTCCCTCCTCGCGTCAGGGCTGCCGCACTTGGGGCATCGGGTCTTTGCGAAATATTCAAGGGTCGGAAGCGGCGTTTTCCCGCCTTCAAGTATCTCCGCGTCTTCGGGGAGCAGTATGGGAAGATCCTCGTCAGGAACCGGAACAACCCCGCACGTCTCGCAGTGAATCATCGGAATCGGCGCGCCCCAGTATCGCTGCCTGGAGATTCCCCAGTCTCTCAGACGAAAATTGACCGTCTTTTTCCCAGCCCCTTTTTCTTCAAGAAAAACGGCAATTGCCTCAAGGGCTTTTTTGCTGTTCATCCCGTCAAACTGATCGGAATTGACCATGACGCCCTCCTGGGTATAGGCTTCGGTCATGGTCGCAGGATCAAGGTCCTTATCGGGCGGCTTCACCACAATGATGACATCCATCCCGTATTTTCTGGCAAAATCGAGGTCCCGCTGATCATGCGCGGGTACGGACATCACCGCGCCGGTCCCGTACTCCATGAGCGCGAAATTGGCGGTATAGATGGGCATCCGTCTGCCAGTCATGGGATTGAGGCAGTAGGCCCCGATGAACACCCCTTCTTTTTCATAGCCTTCCACGCCCCGGTCCGAACGGTCCTGGAGGGACATCCGTTTCACAAACTTGGCAACGGTCTCCTCCTGGTCCGTCCCTTTTGATAGCTTGGGAACGAGCGGATGCTCCGGCGCGAGGCACATGAACGTCGCTCCGAAAACGGTATCCTGCCGGGTGGTGAAGACGGTTATTTTTTCATCGGAGTTTTCAATGGGAAAATGAATTTCCGCGCCAAAACTCTTCCCGATCCAGTTTTTCTGCATGGCAACGACCTTTTCCGGCCATCCGGGAAGTTTGTCGCAGTGGACCAGCAGATCATCGGCATAGTCGGTGATGCGGAAAAACCACTGCCAAAGCTTCTTCTGTCGAACCTGCTCCCCGCACCGCCAGCACATACCGGCCACCACCTGTTCGTTGGCAAGCACGGTCTGACAGGTTTCACACCAGTTCACAAAGGATTCTTTGCGATAGGCCATCCCTTTTTCATACATCCTCAGAAAAAGCCATTGCTCCCATCGGTAATATTCAGGGGTGCAGGTGGCCAGTTCCCTGTCCCAGTCGTAACTGAACCCCATCTGTCTGAGCTGGGACCGCATGGTGTCAATATTCTCATGAGTCCATTTTGCGGGATGGGTGTTGTTTGCGATGGCGGCATTTTCAGCCGGCATCCCGAACGCGTCCCAGCCCATGGGGTGCAGGACATTGAACCCCCGCATCCGCTTATATCGGGCCACCACATCTCCGATGGTGTAATTCCGGACATGGCCTATATGGATTTTTCCTGACGGATAGGGGAACATTTCCAGAAGATAGTATTTTTTCTTTTCAGGCTCTTCCTTCACCTTAAAGAGTTTCGACTCATCCCAAATGGTCTGCCATTTGGATTCAACGGCTTTCGGATCATATTTTTCATTCATGTCAGCTTACCTTGTTTGCATATTGCTACTACATCAACTTGTAAATTCGTCCCCTTCTTATAATGATAAAGGGGGGACGAATTTACAAGTTGCTGTACTACAGAGACAATATATTGTGTAATAATTCCCTAATTCCTAATTCTTGCTTATCCCTTCTGAATCAGGTCAAGAACCTTTTATTTTTATCTTTTTACGTTTTGCAGATCGCAATCCCTTCGGTCAGGACATCAGTGACGTCCTTCTTTCTCATATCCCGGAGACAAGTTTCGATTTCATTTTCCCGAAATTCAGTTCCGCATCAGACTTCCGTATATAATGAGGCACAAGCAGAGCCGCATCCTCGGTATCATTCTTTTCAAATCGTTCCAAGCTGAGATGCGCCACCATTGAAGCCCGTATGATATTATGGAAGGCTGGCGCAAAAATGGCTCTCTCCCCCAATTTTTCCATGATAATCTCTTGGTAAAGCAGCGCTGCGTTTCCCACAAACAGACACGGCTCACGGATATCCGCAACAGCTTTGTCAGGCGGAAGCACCTGGTCCGTTGTCTCTTTTTTCAACACCCCCTCTTCAAATCGGTAACACGCGCAATAGACTTCTTTTTTATGCGCATCCAAAAGTGAACAGATGAGACCGGATGAAAAAGGAAACTGAAACGCCAGCGCGTCAAGATTTGAAACGCCCACCACCGGTTTTCCGGACGCAGCGGCAAGCCCCTTAACCGTGCTGATTCCGATTCGCAGACCGGTAAAACTCCCCGGGCCCTTGGCCACTGCAAATCCGTCCACCTCAGAAATCGTCAGCCCAGCCAAACCAAGCGCCGTTTGAATCATCCCCATCAGATGTTTTGAATGGGTCTCCTTTCTGGCATTCGTAACCTCTGCCAGCGTTCCCACGCCGGAGCGTTGGAACGAGGATGCTCCGGAGCGAGGGAACGAGGATTGGGTCTCCTTTTCGGCATTCGTAACCTCTGCCAGCGTTCCCACGCCGGAGCGTTGGAACGAGGATTGGGTCTCCTTTTCGGCATTCGTAACCTCTGCCAGCGTTCCCGCGCCGGAGCGTTGGAACGAGGATGCGCCGGAGCGCGGGAACGAGGATTGAGTCCCCTTTTTGGCATTCGTAACCTCTGCCAGCGTTCCCACGCCGGAATGTTGGAACGAGGATGCGCCGGAGCATGGGAACGAGGATGGTCCCAGGCTGGAACCGGAATCAATAATCGCAACACTGCAACTCTCCGTCGCGGTATCAACAGCAAGTATTTTCATGTTTGTCAGTTGTCAGTTGTTTGTTGTCGGTTGTCGGTTGTTTGTTGTCAGTTGTCAGTTGTCGGTTGTTTGTTGTCAGTTGTTTGTTGTCAGTTGTCGGTTGTTTGTTGTCAGTTGTTTGTTGTCAGTTGTTTGTTGTCAGTTGTCAGTTGTGAGTCGTCAGTTTAATTATCAATCCGATCGACAAATCACTAGTAAAAGATCAAAAGCGACAA
>JAUCGI010000051.1 GCA_030378035.1 Desulfobacterales bacterium HSG2 | reverse complement strand
CGGTTCGGATTGCTAAATCCGAACCATTGCTGCGGGGCGGAAATCGGCAGAAGCATCCGCTCCGCCCCGCTCGGTTCGGATTGCTAAATCCGAACCATTGCTGCCGGGGAACTGGCATAAGCGGGGGGACCGCCTGAAGGCGGAACTACGAACTTACTGGAGGCTGATAATGAGGCATCCCACTGAGGAGATCGTCGCCGAACTCGGCTATTCATTTTCAACACAGGAAATCAAGCTTCCGGTCAGCGCGGAAACAGATGAGGAGCTGATTGAGAATCTGCGTTCCTCATATTATGCCGTCATTCCCAAAGTCTCCGTGAATTCGGAAACAGCCAAGAGAGAGCTGATGATTGCCCCTGTGTTACACGGGGTTCTGAGAACGACCGATGCCAGACTGAACATTGAATATCCTGTTGACGTGGATGAACGATTAAGCGGCCTGATTGATTATTTTTTTCGCTCAAAACAGGAACTGATCGTGATCGAAGCCAAAAAAGGGGATTTGGAAAAAGGCTTTAACCAGTTGGCCGCGGAAATGATCGCTGTTGACAAATATGAGGAGAATGAGGATTCTCCGCATATTCTGCACGGTGCCATCAGTATCGGAGAAGTCTGGCGATTTGCGATATTGGAGAGGGAAAGCAAACATTTGGTGAAAGACATCCATACGTTCCGGTTTCCGGAAGATTTGAAAGATATTTTTTCCATATTGAAAGGCATATTGAATAAATAAAGAAGTGTAAACTTAAAACTCTTGCTCTTGCTCTTTATCTTTATCTTGCTCTTTATCAAATGGATATGGGTAGGAGCAAGAGATAAAGAGCAAGATAAAGAGCAAGAGCAAGATAAAGAGCAAGAGCAAGATAAAGAGCAAGAGCAAGATAAAGAGCAAGAGCAAGATAAAGAGCAAGAGCAGGATAAAGAGCAAGAGCAAGATAAAGAGCAAGAGCAAGATAAAGAGCAAGAGCAAGATAAAGAGCAAGATAAAGAGAAAGAGCAAGATAAAGAGCAAGAGCAAGATAAAGAGCAAGATAAAGAGCAAGAGCAAGATAAAGAGCAAGAGCAAGATAAAGAGCAAGATAAAGAGCAAGAGCAAGAGTAGAATTTATGAAAGACGGACATGAAAACATTTTCATTTATCGGTTCAGATAAAAACGCGGGAAAAACAACCGCGCTCAATTTTGTTTACAGAAGGCTTTGG
Organism: Desulfobacterales bacterium HSG2; assembly: GCA_030378035.1. Taxonomy (GTDB): domain Bacteria; phylum Desulfobacterota; class Desulfobacteria; order Desulfobacterales; family 4be13; genus JAUCGI01. The sequence continues at coordinate 31,958 of JAUCGI010000051.1, read as the reverse complement.
GAGATCGCCGGGACGGAGACGCGGGTTTGTCTGACTTCCATCGGGATCAACGGAGAAGAGATTGACATGTATGAAGGGCATCCCAAACCCAGAATTCGCATTTACAAAAACAGTTGTTTTGTCACTGCCGGCGAACATCTGAGGGGACACACGGGAAAATATGAAATCTGCTTCAGCTTCAGCGATTTTAACAAACTTTATATCCTGGGAAAATGCCTCTCTGATTTTCATATCGTCGTTGAAGGGCCTAACAACAAACAGGAAATGCTCCGATTGAAAACGATTCTGAAAGATATTTTTCCCAAAACCTGTCTGCTGATTGACGGCTCCGTTGACAGGCAGTTTCTGGCCCATCCTGACATCAGTGACGCGTTTTATTTCGCGCTTCTTGTTTCAGACCGGAAGGAGCAGCTTCAGAAAGCAAAAGACCTGCTTTCCTCTCTCTCCTTTCCGGTCTGTTCCGCATACGAGAAAAGTTTTCTGAAAGCGGCTCGGAAACAGGATACAAAATCACTTCTGACGGATGAGAACCATCAGGTTCTTTATCATGGGAACAAAATCCCTTCCCTTGATGCGGACCTGAAAAATGCATGCCTGAAATATAAGAATGCGAACCATTTTCTTTACCTGAACGGCGCGCTTTCAAAATCGCTTTTCACATTTCTGTCGCCGTTTAGGCACTTAAACATTGTTCTCGATAATTTCACCCTTTATCAGAACGTGTCGGTCCGTGAAAATCACGGAAGACGCTTTGCACCGGAAATTCTCCTGCTCCATCCTGTCACAGTGCGGAAGATTTTTCTGAAACAGGATACCCGGGCACAGGATAAAACCAACATGCTGACGATTCCCGGAAACATACCGTTTCATAACCTTTTTAGAGAAGACCCTCATGAAATTGGAATTTGAACAAAAAATCGTATCCGACGATTTAACAGAAGAACTTGATTTTAAAGGATTCCTGTCGCTCTTTGACATAAAACTGCCTCTGCTTCCCCGCAAAATCCTGCATCCCATGAATCAGGAAGAGGGAACATCGCATTTTAAGCGGCTTTGCGATTTTCAGGCCCGGATTGAACAGGGGGAACTGGATATTGAGCGTCTTATTGCACAAAGCCGCAAATTGCCGCTACTGGATTCTCTGATGCCTTTTTTCAAAGATCGGAGTCTGGAGCAGTTTCACCTTTACAGCTTAGGCAGATTTGTCTCTGAAAATCAGCGTTTCACGGAACTTGAAGCCAACTGCCCCCTGGCCCCGGAGCTGAATGAATCCTGCGCTGGCATCCAGGCAATTCTTGAAAATGAGATGAAAAACGGATTTTCCGCGCTGCGTCATACATCCGAGGAGCGGACAATTTCCGAACAAATCGAGACGCTTGAGCAACAACTGAGGGCCGAACTGACCCGATATGAGAATGACATATATGCGGAAACCGGCCTCAGAATGATCTACCCTTATCCCAAAGAGACGGATTCGCAGAATGAAAACCTCTCAAAGATACTGAATTGCAAGCTGCTCTCTGTGACGGACAGGCAAAATGTCCGCCTCATTGATTTTCGTCTGCCCATATCCGTTGAAACAATGATCACGGAGAAAGATGCGCTGGCCCAAAGCTTCGGCCAGTTGATGGAAAAAAAACTGGAAAGAATAAACAAAAAACTGGGCCCGCTCTCTGATGAATTCAGCGTTTATTATGAAAAACGAAAACAGCGCGTCTATTATTACGCACTGCTGTGGGTCAAAAATCGTTATTCCTTCTGCTTACCGGAGTTTCAGGCTGAGTTCGGATGCAAGATCAGACAAGCGGCTCTGCCGTGCCTGAAAAACCAGATAAGGGAATATGTTCCGCTGAATCTTGACTTGGATCAGGGATCAAATCTCTTATTCGGTGCCAATATGACTGGCAAGACAACGGTTCTAAAAACCCTCTATTTTCATCTGACAGCGATCCGGATGGGGCTTCCCGTACCCGCGGAGGCCGTTCGGCTCCATTTCCCGGGCCAGGTGGAAATAAATCTGAGGACATCCGGCGACATCCGGAAAAATCTGTCCAGTTTCGGAGAGGAGATTCAGTTTTTCACCAGAGACATCTCTCCCTCTGCTTACGTCCTAGCAGATGAGCTGTTCCAGTCCACCGACCCTGTGAGCGGAGCAGAACTTTCCGGAATCTTTCTTTCAGAATTTTCCGGGAAAGAGGCTCTCTTTTTTTGCACCTCTCATTATCCGGAGGTGCTCCGAGTCCCTGACATATCCCTCTTTCGGATGAAAGACGCCGCGTTTGAACAGGGAGCGGCATCGAATCTCACATTTGAGGATTTACTCAGCAGAATTCCTTACCAATTAGAAAGAATTTTGCCGGACACCATTGACGAGGCATTGAAAGAGAGCAGAAAACCCTTGTATGTCGCTCTTCATTTTCCTTTGGCCGAATCAGCCAAAGAAAAAATTCGTCTGAAGCTTGGTTAGTGGTTAGTGGTCCGTTGTCAGTGGTCCGTGGTCCGTGGTCCGTGGTCCGTGGTAACAGACAACGGACAATACGGACAACGGACAACGGACAACAAACAACGGACAAATATATACCATGAAAATACCTCATTTTAAATTAGAAAGATATTTCGCCAAATATGAATTTACCGCGCCTTATCTTCTTTGCTGTTCAGACTGCGAGTCTTTTTCTGTTCGTGAACTGCTGGAAATGGAATCGGGGGCGGCGGATGAATTCAATGATTTGTGGCTGGGCTATACGGAATCCCTCGGAAGCCCGGACCTGAGAAAAGAGATTGCTTCCTTATACAATGGAATTGAACCGGATCATGTCATGGTTCACAGCGGCGCGGAAGAAGCGATTTTCATCTTCATGAACGTGGTTCTGGAAAAAGGGGATCATGTCATTGTTCACTGGCCCTGTTACCAGTCTCTGGCTGAGATTGCGAAGAGTATCGGGTGCGAAGTGACCCAGTGGAAGACTCATGAAGCAGACAGATGGGCGATGGATACGGACTTTTTAAAAGAGAATTTGCGGGAAAATACAAAAGCGGTTGTGATCAACTGTCCCCACAATCCCACCGGCTATATTCTGCCGGAAGAAAAATGCTCCGAAATCAGCGATCTTTCTGAAAAGCATGGCTTCACCATCTTCTCAGATGAAGTCTATAAATTTTTGGAGTACGACGAAAAGGATCGGATGCCGTCCTTTTGCGATCTCAATGACAAAGCGGTCTCCCTGGGTGTCATGTCAAAGAGCTTCGGCCTGGCCGGCCTGCGTATCGGGTGGATTGCCACGAAAAACAAAGCGGTCTATGACAAAATGGCTGCTTTCAAAGATTATACCACAATATGCAGCAGCGCACCGGGCGAATTTCTGGCGACGCTGGGACTCAGGCATAAAGATCAACTGATCCGGAGAAACAAAAAGATCATCTCGGACAATCTGAACGTGCTGGATCGCTTTTTTGAAAGGCATCAAAGCGTTTTCAACTGGCATAAGCCGAAAGCAGGGCCGATTGCCTTTCCCTCATTGGCAGACAATGGGGATGCAGAAGCATTTTGCGACAGACTTGTCAAAGGATCTGGCGTGTTGCTGATGCCCGGGGCAATGTATGACTCATCTTATCAGAAAAATTTCAGAATCGGTTTTGGCAGAAAAAATCTGCCGGAAGTTGTTGACAGGCTGGTGTTATTTTTGAAAAAGGAAATGTGATGAGAAGTCATTGTATGATGAAGAATTGCTGATTAAGTAGTTGGCCATAAGTTTTTCGGCATTTTATATCTCACACAAAGGCACAGAGGCACAAAGGTGAGAACAAAAAAACTTATGGTCGGGTACTTTCAATTATATTAGGGGCTCGGAAAAAACGCATTCCCCAAAAGACATCCGGATCCTCAGAAACGGAATAAGCGGATTTCACTCTGTGCCTTTCTTTGTGCCTTTGTGCCTTTGTGTGATATAATAAAAAATGGGGAATGCGTTTTTTTCGAGTCCCCAATTATATTAAACCACGAAGATAAGTACCCGGTCAAAAATTTTTCAGATTTTTATATTTCACACAAAGGCACAGAGGCACAAAGGTGAATACACGCGATGTGCAACCTTATAAACACAGAGGTGCAGAGACTCCGCGGCTCTCTGTGAATTCTCTGTGTTCCCTGTGTTTTGAAAAAGTTGCATGAGACGACAATACAGAAAAATTTATGGCAAGATAATTATAATGAAAGGAGAAAACATGGCAAAAATCCCGTTAAATCCGGAACAGACGGGCCGGGTCAAACAACTGGCAAAGGAGATTGCCGATCAGGTTCAGGGGATTATTCAGAAACATTCCTCTGTTTCCGTGGAAAGAACGATTCTCCGACTGTACGGCGTTGATGGCGTTGACAGCGAGGGAACACCGCTTCCCAACAGACTGGTTGAGATTTTGCAGGAGAAGCACGGTCTGGAATCCGGCGTATCCCGTGCGTTTGCCGCGGCTATGATCGAATCCGGCAGAGACGCACAGACCACCGCGGAACTCATCGAGCAGGAAAAAACGGATTTCGGCAATCTGAGCAAATTTTCCCACGCCGATATTGTCAGAAAAGAGAAAGAACTCGCCCAGCACGCGGTTGCCGTGATGGACACGAGCCGGAAAAGAAAGCAGGAGAAGCATAAGAAATGCCCCCTGCCTCGGCAGCCCTGGCGGTACATGATCGTTGCAACCGGAAATATTTATGAAGACCGCACCCAGGCAAAAGCCGCTGTTCTCGCAGGTTCGGATATCATCGCTGTGATCCGAAGCACGGCCCAGTCGCTTCTGGACTATGTTCCCTTCGGCGCGACCACCGAAGGATTCGGCGGAACGTATGCCACCCAGGAAAATTTCAGAATCATGCGAAAGGCACTCGATGAGGCATCCGAAAAAGAAGGCCGTTACATCCGTCTGGTGAATTACGCATCCGGGCTTTGCATGGCTGAAATCGCCGCGGCCGCAGCGATAGAGGACCTGGACATGCTGCTGAACGATTCCATGTACGGCATCCTGTTCCGCGACATCAACATGAAGCGCACCTTTGTTGACCAGTATTTCAGCCGGCTGATCTGCTCACGCGCGAAAATCATCATCAACACCGGCGAGGATAACTACCTCACAACTTCCGACGCCATGGATAACGCATACACAGTCACCGCGTCCCAACTGATCAATGAGGCCATGGCCAAAAATGCCCTGCTGACCGATGATCTGCTCGGGCTGGGCCATGCGTTTGAAATCAGTCCCAAGATTGAGAACGCTTTTTTGTATGAGATTGCCCATGCGCAACTGGCACGACAGTTGTTCCCCAACGCGCCCCTGAAATACATGCCGCCCACAAAATATATGCAGACCGATATTTTTTATTCTCACTGTCTGGACACCCTGTTCAACCTGGCCTCTGTGTTCACGAATCAGGGCATCCATCTCTCCGGTCTTCTCACCGAGGCGATTCACACGCCGTTGATGCAGGATCGGTATATGTCGCTTTCGAGTATCAACTATGTGTTCAATGTTGCCAGAGATCTGGGCGACGAAGTTGAGTTTAAAGAAGAAGGCATTGTCGCAAAACGGGCCCAACAGGTGCTGGATGAGGCGGAAAACTTTCTGAAATCGCTCAGGGAAACTGGCCTCATGGAAGGGATTGCCCAGGGAAAATTTGCGGATATCAGCAGACAGGAGGATGGTGGCAAAGGGCTTGCCGATGTTTTTGAAAAAGGGCCCGAATATTCCAATCCTGTTATGGAACAACTGGAAGCGGAAGGAGTGATTTATGAGTGAAGAACGGATTAAGCCTTATGGCGACACGCTGAATGACGGCATTGTGCAGTTGTCGTTCACCCTCCCTGTTGAGAACGGGCCGAGAGCAAAGAAGGGAGCGGAGCTGTATGTTTCAAAGCTCGGCTTTGAAAATGTCTCGGTTGCCTGCGCCGAGAAGATCGCGGAGAATTTCACCTTTTTTGTGGTCTATGCCAGGGCCGTGCCAACGCTGGATTATGCCACGGTGGAAGTCGCGGAAGTGAAAACCAAGGAGATGGATTTCTATGAAGTCAACGATCTTATCAAAACAAAACTGAACCGCCGGCTTTCCGTGGTCGGCGCGACCATCGGGACGGATGCCCACACCGTGGGCATTGATGCCATCATGAACATGAAGGGATACAACATGGATTACGGTCTGGAGCGGTATCCGGAGATCAGTGCCTTTAACATGGGCGCGCAGGTTTCCTCCGAAGAGCTGCTTCAGAAAGTCCTTGAGACAGACGCGGACGCGATTCTGGTTTCCCAGACGGTCACGCAGAAAGACGCTCATATCCGAAACTTCACCGAATTCATGGAGCTTCTGGAGGCGGAGAATCTTCGCAACCGATTTCTGATCATCGCGGGCGGACCGAGAATCACAAACGAACTTGCTGTGGAACTCGGATATGACGCGGGATTCGGACCGGGAACCCTGCCCTCTCATGTGGCATCTTATATTATTACCACCTTGTTGGAAAGAAAAGGAATTGAATCATGACAGAAGAAGTGAAAATCAGACTGAGAATGAGCATGCACGACGCCCACTATGCGGGAAATCTTGTTGACGGTGCGAAGATGCTGAATCTGTTCGGCGATGTGGCAACAGAACTCCTGATACGTTATGACGGTGATGAGGGATTGTTTCGAGCCTACAGTGCCGTGGAATTTCTCGCACCGGTGAACGCGGGAGACTATATTGAGGCGGTCGGCAAGATCGTCAAGGTCGGCAACACCTCCAGAGAGATGGAGTTTGAGGCATGGAAAGTCATCACGCCCTCGCCGGAATTCAACGAAACCGCGGCCAGTGTGCTGGAGGAGCCTGTGTTGGTGTGCAGGGCCAAAGGCACCTGTGTGACGCCCAAAGAGAAGCAGAGGATCAAACATGACTGACACACCTTTGATTATCTCATGCCCGGTTGTCGGGGCTGAACTGACGCGGGAGGTGTATCCCCATGTTCCCCTGACCCCGGAGGAGATTGCCGAAGCGGCCCGGGGCGCGGTGGAATCCGGGGCCAGCGTCATTCATCTGCACGTCCGGGATGAGCAGGGAAAACCGACCCAGCGAGCGGATGTTTTTGAAGAAGTGACGAAAAAAATCCGGGATCGCTGTGACTGCATTCTCCAGTATTCCACCGGCGGCGCGGTGGGCACGCCGCTTGAGGAACGCTGCGCACCCGTGAAACTGAAACCGGAGATGGCAACGCTTTCCATGGGCACGATGAATTTCGGACCTGATATTTATGAGAATACCGAAAACACGATCCGAACCATCTCCCGTGTGGTTCAGGAAAACGGTGTCATGGCGGAACTGGAGATTTTTGATTACGGCATGACAGAGACGCTTGAGCGTTTCTCCGCAAAAGGCTGGCTTCCTGAAAAATTCCATGTTGATTTTGTTCTGGGAATCCCGGGCGGAATGACCGGAGATATCAGGAATCTTGTCCTCCTGAAAGACCAACTGCGTCCCGGGCAGACTTGGAGCGTCGCTGGCGTGGGACGATATCAGCTTCCTCTTTCCACTCATGCCATTGCCATGGGCGGTCATGTCCGGGTCGGAATTGAGGACAATATCTATTACCGGAAAGGTGAGATGGCAAAGTCAAACGCCCAGCTTGTCGAACGCGTGGCCCGGATAGCAAAAGAGGTGGATCGTCCGGTTGCCACGGTGGGAGAGGCGAGAAAGATATTCGGATTAAATGGCTGACCATAAGTTTTTCGGGATTTTATGTCTCACACAAAGGCACAGAGGCACAAAGAAAAATGCTGATTATAACGGATTTAGGGGAGGCTCCCGCCTTGCACTTAAACTTGCACTTAAACTTGCTACTTGCACTTAAACCCGCACTCCGACATGAGCGTACTCCGTTAGCAGAATGTTCGGGGTCTGAGCGCAGGCGCAGGCGCAAGTGCAAGGAAAGAGCTTCCCCTAAAAGCGTTATAATCAGGAAAAATGGATTCCCGCTTTCGCGGGAATGACAGTCACAGGCTCTCGCGGGAATGACAGTCACGGGCTTTCGCGGGAATGACAGTCACGGGCTTGTGTCTTTGTGCCTTTGTGTCTTTGTGTCAGACATTGGCTGGCCATAAGTTTTCCGGGATTTTATATCTCACACAAAGGCACAGAGGCACAAAGAAAGAGGCACAAAGAAAAATGGAGATATTTCTGTCCGTGTTTCTTGTTTTCCCGGTTGTTGCTCCATATATAATTGTCGGAGAAAATCGTAACAAGTTTGCAAAAAAGATTCTCATTTTAAAAATAATTCTTCTTAATGTCTGTAATTACGAAGGAATTTTCATGGCAAAGAAAGAACACCTGGACCTCATCAAACAGGGGGTTAATGCCTGGAATAAGTGGAAGGCAAATAATCCTGGGGAAAGACCTGACTTTTCTGACGCGAATCTCTGTGTTTCCAATCTCAGTTATGCAAATTTCAGCCAAGCAAATTTCTGGGAAGCGAATCTCAACAAGGCAAAGCTGTGGGGCGTCAATTTCAGCGGGGCGGACCTCTGCTTCACAGACCTCAGCGGAACGAACATGAGCAGGGTAAACCTCCGGGGCGCAAACCTTACGAGTGCGGATCTCAGCGGTGCCGATCTCAGGAAGGCTGATCTCAGAAACGCGAAACTATGGGGAACAAATCTCAGCAGGACAAATCTCACCAAAGCAAATCTGAGCAGGGCGGACCTCACTGAAGCGGACCTCAGCCAGGCAAACCTCAGTCAGGCAAACTGCCGGGGAACGAATTTCAATGATACGAAACTCCTGAAGGTGAAAATCAGCCATACCGACCTCAGCCATGCGGACTTCAGCAACGCGGACCTCAGCAACGCCGTTGTGGAATGGAGCACGTTCGGAAATGTGGATCTCAGCATGCTCAAAGGACTTGACACGGTGCGGCATAGCGGGCCGTCGGTCATTGGGATTGATACCACCTACCGGTCCCGGGGAAACATTCCGGTGCCCTTTCTCCGGGGGAGCGGTGTACCGGATAATTTTATAAATTACATGGCACTGCTCGCGGGGCAGCCCATCCGATTTTATTCCTGTTTTATCAGTTACGCTGCCGAGGATCGGAAATTCGCTCAGAAACTGCATGCCGACCTTCGCAAGAAAGATGTTCGCTGCTGGTTGTCGGGGTTCGGGAAAGTGTCGTCTTTTGAAAAAGCGGAGCCTTTCCGAATCCCGAATTCCGCTGTGTTGCTGATACTCTCGAAAAACTCCATAACCGGCGACCGGATAAAAAAGGAGATAAAAGCAGCTTATGAAGAAGAGGTCAGGCGCAAGAAAACCCTCCTGTTTCCCTTATGCCTGGATTCGGCCGCGATGGATGCGAAACAGGAGTGGGGAGCGAATCTTCCCCCCCGCCACATCGGTGATTTTTCCCGATGGGAAGACCCTGACGCCTATAAGAAATCGCTGGGTCAGTTGCTCCGTGAGATTTCAGGCAGTTTTCCAAAGGAAAAAGGAAAGGAGGAATCCAAGCCGGCCCGAAAACCCCCTCCTCCCGCACCCCAGAGAAGAATCGGAGCAATAAATTTTCCCGAGGCAACCTATAAGATTATCGGGGAAAATGACTGCCCTCTGTTTTACAAACTGGGGGATGAGCTGAAATTATCCGGCAAGTCCGTTCTGTTTCCCCGTGACAAATCCTCATGTCTCATACTTGTCGAAGACATTATGGAAGTTCATACGAAATATGAAAGCATGGGCGGCTCGACAGGATACGCATTTAAATGCAGCGGCTGCACAGGAACGATCCGCTTAAAGTATCGGGAACTCTTCGGACCCGAAACCGTTAAAAAACCCTCTGAGGATACAGCCGCGCTTGTCAGTCTGCTGAGTAATTTCTCAATGTTTCAGAGCCTTGACGGGGATGATATCGCGTATCTTATCACCTTTCTGAACTTCAAACAGTTTTCCAAGGACCAGATCATCATGAAGAAAGGAGAGCCCGGCGAAAATTTGTTCATCATTGTATCCGGGAATATTGAAGTTGTGGGTGAGGGCGGGATAAGCATCGCTATCATGGGCAGAGGAGAGGTGTTCGGAGAAATGAGCCTCCTCAGCGGCAACCCGGTGGGTGCCACCATCAAAGCAATCGAGCCTGTCACGCTTTTATATCTGAACGGCAAGGATTTCAGAAAGATATTAAACAAGTTCCCATCCCTTCAGATGTTTTTTACCCGTCTGCTTGCCAACAGGCTTGCTGAAATCCATGATGTCAGGTCTGAGGAGTTCGCGTCCGGAATGGTCGGAAAACTTTCTGAGATGCCGCCTTCGGAATTGTTCCAGACGCTTAATATCAATCAGAAAACCGGTGTCCTGACCTTGAAACTGCCCAAAGGCAACGCATTCCTGGCATTCAGGGAAGGAGACCTTGTCCGCGCGGAATATAGTGAAAAGGACGGGAGGGAAGCCTTTTATGACATGCTGAAAGAAACGGAAGGCCGCTTCAAATTCACGCCGGGACTCTCTCCCGAAGATATGGATGCGGATGAATTGGAAGATTTCATGTGGCTTTTAATGGAGGGGACAAGGAAAATAGATGAAGAGATGAATGACGGGTGAGCCAAATTTGCCGGCCGAATCGGAAGTCTGCCCCCTGCAACCAGACATATCAGGTTCTGCTGAGTCCCGGAGGCGGCCTGCTGACCGGTCCGGAGGGCATAAGTGTAAACTAAATCTCTTTATCTTGCTCTTGCTCTTTATCAGGATAAAGATAAAGATAAAGATAAAGAGCAAGAGCAAGAGCAAGAGCAAGATTAAGATTAAGATTAAGATTAAGCCCTAAGTTTACACTTATGGTCCGGAGGGCATGAATGTCATTGCCCGGCGATTCGAGGACTGGCTTCGGGAAAAGGCGGATCATAATAGGAACGGCAAGCCGTCCGACGCGGGAAAGAAGTATCTTCGTTCGGTTCTCAGAGAGATGACCGGCGCCCTGAAGGCATTCGGCGGACGATCCTCGTGTCATCCTTTGGATATGCCTTTATGCTGAATGCTAGCTGAAATCAAATTCCTGCCCTTTTTTAACAAAGCCTGAAAATCCGTCGGCCTTGGGAATGCGGTCAGGGTGGGGCTGATAATGATAAAGCCATATTTTTTGTCTCAGTGCGGCAGGCAGAGTGCATAAATCGTCATAATGGGCATGGACAACACTTTTGAAAGGGCTGGTTTCACAATCGTGGAATATGACAGATGCCTTTTTCGCGATTTTGCCGATCAGATCGCGTCGGAACTGGGTGTCCGTGGTAATGAACACGGTGGGGCCTTTGTCGCCGACTTCTTTTATCAGGAGGCCGTAACTGTAAAAATTTTTGTAGCCAGTCAAGATGTGCGGCATTTTTATCAGCGTAAACCGGATGTTCTCCCACTGAAAGGCGCCGCTGTCAGATGCGGGCCGGCAGTCGAAATAATCGGTAAGATGCATGTGTTTTCCCTCAATACGTCCGAGACCGCCTTTAAGGGAGCAGTTCCACATCACATGCATGGTATTCTCTTCCATGAAAAGTTTCGGTTTTTGCTGGTTCGGACTGAAATAAGTTCTGAAAGCCATCCATTCCATTCCGCCGATATGGTCGGAATGCAGATGAGAGATATAAATGGCATCAATTTCCAATTCAGCCTCCCCGCTATGACTGCCTTCGTTCAGGGAGAATCTGATGTCACTTCCGCAGTCAACGAGCAATTCCTTGCCGTTCCGGGCAGTGATCAGCATATTGGACTGATAATATTCCGCAGTTGTAAAAGCCGAACCGACCCCTATGAATTTGATCTTCATATGAAAACATCCTTTGGAAACTTCAAAAGTTGTACCTGTACTTAAAAAATGACTTGGCCTCCGATGGAACGGAAGTGAAATTAACCCTGAACACAATGGGGGATTCCGAGATGTTTCTGGTAACCTTTGCATACAGTTCGGTCGTGATCTCGTATCCTTCGTCATCGAACAATGAGATTTTAAGGTTCGAGAGCCGCTCAACCGCCAGTTCGGCCCGGATCTCCGCGCCTTCGGCAGCCACTTTGAGCACATGCCCCTGGAACATCTCCTCGCTGGCATGTTTCCCGCTGAGAGGCGTAAACTGGATCGGCAGAAACTGCTTCAGATCCAGTAATTCAGCCTCCTTTTTTTCGGGAAGGAAGAGATTGTATTCGCCCGCGATCCCCCCGACTTCGTAGATTGTGATAGGATCCTTGAGTCCCTTGGGCATGACTTCCATTTCGTCGTCAATTCTCAGAATCGGGCCGCAGTCTTTCAGAGTGCTTTCCGAAATGAGAATCTGTCCGCCCACAGTGTAGGATTCGATACGCGAGGCGAGATTCACATTGCGTCCGACCACCCCGTATTTGGAGCGTTTTTCCGACCCGATGTTGCCGACCACCAGATCACCTGTGTTGATCCCGATTCCCTGCGCGACTTCCGGATATCCCCCCTGCCGGTTCCGCCCGTTGACCTCCTTCATGGCCATCTGCATCTCTATGGCGCATGCCACAGATCGCCTTGCATCATCATCCCGCAGGATCGGCGCCCCGAAAATCACCAGAATGGCATCTCCGATAAATTCGTCAATGGTTCCCTGGTACTTTATGATGATCTCCGTCATCAGTTCGAGATAGTTGTTGATAACGCTCACGACGCTTTCGGCGGACAGTCGCTCACTGATGGCGGTAAAACCGCGGAGGTCGGTCATCATGATCGTCGTCCGCCGTTTCTCGCCCCCGAGCTTCAGTCCTTCGGGAGATTCAAGGATACTGTCAACGATTTCATCGGAAAGAAAGCGCCCGAAGGTCTTCCGGATGAACTGGGAATGCGCTTCGAGTTTTCTCTGGCTCTTCAGCAGAGCTTTGTATGCCTCATTTCTCTCCAACAGGTTGATATACCCTTTGGAATGATAGCGTATCCGGGCAATGACTTCCAGCCGGTCCGGCAACTTCACCATATAATCATTGGCGCCCAGTGCAAACGCCTCGGCTTTGGTGCGGGGCTCCTCTTTGCTCGACAAAACGATCAGGGGAACATCCCGGGTGCCCTCGTTGGCGCGAAAATAGCGAACCAGCAGCAGGCCGTCGATTTCGGGCATGACCAGGTCCTGAAGGATTACGGTCGGCGATATCTCGTTGGCCACTTTGACTGCCAGCCCCGCGTCCTGGCAGTAGTGAAAATCGATATCCTCCTCGCTGTTCAGCAGACGGCGCACCGCCTCACCGATCATGGGCTGGTCATCCACCAGCAGAACCGTTATCCTGTGTTTGGTCAGAGTAATTTTGGAACCCGGTGGCCGAGATTCAGAACGATCGGGTTTGTTCATCACACCGTCTTCCGCATTTGATTTATTCCGCATTCCGCATTCCGCATCCAAATTGAAGATTGGAGATCAGTTTTCAATAGCCTCTGTGCTAAAATTTCATTTTAGCACTCCTCCTCAGTCTTCGATTTTCATCCTGGAAGGGATGGCCGGTCCGATATCCCTGATTGACAGGATTTCGACTGCGGCCTCAGTTCTTCGGCCGCCTTGGGCATCCCGTAAACAATAGTCTCTGTGCTAAAATTTCATTTTAGCACTCCTTCCTCAGTCTTCGATTTTCATCCTGGAAAGGATGGCCGGTCCGATATCCCTGATTGACAGGATTTCGACCGCGGCCTCAGTTCTTCGGCCGCCTTGGGCATCCCGTAAACAATAGTCTCTGTGCTAAAATTTCATTTTAGCACTCCTCCTCAGTCTTCGATTTTCATCCTGGAAAGGATGGCCGGTCCGATATCCCTGATTGACAGGATTTCGACCGCGGCCCCCAGGTCTTTGGCCGCCTTGGGCATCCCGTAAACCACGCTGCTGGCCTTATCCTGGGCAATGGTATGCCATCCGGCCTGTCGCAGCGCTGCCAATCCTTCGGCGCCATCCCGTCCCATACCGGTCAGCAATATGGCAATATTCGCAGAGGACGACGACGGCCGGCGGGCAAGGGGCGGGGGATGCCCGGTGCATGCCTCCCGTCTCTCGTCTCTCGCCTCTCGTCCCGGGCTGGGCCAATGTCTGGCAATGCTTTTGAAAAAAACATCCACTGAGGGCCGGAAAGGCGTATCCCCGGCCTCCGATGTATAGGAAAAGGTCAGCGCAGATGTGAAGATCAAGTGATCATTGGTGCCGGCCACATAGATTGTGTTTATCCGGGGCCGTCCCCCCTCGGGCACCAGTTGTACCTGCAAAGGCGTCTGGGCATCCAGCCAGTTTGCCAGACCTGCGGAAAATCTTTCATCCACATGCTGGACAATGGCAATCGCTGCTCCGAAATCGGCCGGAAGGCCGGAAATCACTTCTGCCAGCGCTCTGGGGCCGCCGGTGGAAGAGCCGATGACAATCAGAGGCACAGGAGCAAAACCAAGCATTTCCAATTTTTTCTCAGGACAGAATCCGCCCAGTTTCGCTATAATGTGAATCTTTCTTAACAGGACATATCTGCTGCGCTGCGCCTCCGTCCCGCTCCCCATCATCGGAATCGTCACCGCATCCAGGGCGCCGTGGCCCATGGCCTCAAATACTTTTGCCGCATTGCTGTTGACGGTGGCGGTTACCACAAGGATCGGACACGGAGACTGAGTCATAATCCGCCGCGTGGCTTCAACACCGTCCATTACCGGCATCATCAGATCCATCAGAATCAGATCAGGGACATCGGCAGCACTTTTTTTCACTGCCTCATCACCGTCCCGAGCCATCCAAGCAATCTCATGCCCCGGGACACTGAGTATAATTCGGCGCAGGCTTTCCCGAGCCATTGCCAGATCGTTGACTATTGCTATACGCATAGTTGGTCAGTTGTCAGTTGTCAGTTGTCAGTTGGTCAGTGGTCCGTTGTCGGTGGTCCGTTGTCGGTGGTCCGTTGTCAGTTGTCGGACCACGGACAACTGACAACGGACCACTGACCAATCACATTACCCTGAATCGCGACACCTCATCCTGCAGACCGCTTGCCGCGTCGTTCAACTGCTCAATGGCCATAAAGGATTCTCGCAGGGAATCGACGGTCTGTTGCATTTCCTCACTCAGATTCAGCATGGAGTTGTTGATCTGCTGGGCTTTCTCGGCCTGAAACTGCATCGATTCGTTCACACCCTCAAAGCTGGGTGACAGGGCCTGAACCTGCTCGATAATCCGAGACAACTGCATGCTGATCTTTCCGACATTCTCCGCGCTTCGCTGAACTTCCGTGATAAATGCGTCCATTTCCATAACGCCGGCGGATACCGCGGACTGCATTTCCTGAACCATCTGATCGATGTCCAGCGTGGCAACCGCGGTCTGATCCGCGAGTCTCCGGATCTCCCTTGCCACCACTGTGAATCCCCGTCCGTACTCTCCGGCTTTTTCCGCCTCAATGGCCGCGTTCAGAGAGAGCAGGTTGGTCTGATCCGCCACTTTGGTAATCGTCGTGACCACCGAGGTGATGTTTGCCGCCTTCTCGTTAATCGCCTCCAGTTTGCCGGATATGGATTTTGACGCGTTTTCCATGTGATGCATGGCCTCTTCCATCTGTGACAAATCGGACTGGCCGCTGCTGGCAAAATCCGCGGTCTGGTCCGACATGGTTGCCACTTTTTTCATGGTCTCCACCAAGTCCTCTGAAACGTCGGAGATTTCCCCCACCGACTTTACCACATAGTTTGTTGAGTCCAACTGGGTCCTCATCACCGTCTCCTGCTGCTTGGAGGTTGCCGACAGCTCGGTGGCGGATGACGTCACCTGGATTCCGGAACGCTGAACTTGGCCGATCAGCGTGTTCAGGTTATGGGCCATTTCACTCATTTTTGAAACAAGCGCGCCCACCTCATCATTATGATCCTTCTGAATTTCGGCAGTCAGGTCCCCCTGCGCGATGACATCGGCAAAAGAGACCGCCTTGTTGATGGGTATGATTATTCTCCGAATAATCAGCGTACCGGTCCCCACCATAAACGCTGCCGCCGCGATCATAACGGTCAGCATGATTCCTTTCACGGTCTCACTAATCCGGGTCGCCTCTTCCTCGGCCATAAGACGGACTCTGGCTGACGATGTCTGTATCTTTTCCGGTATCTCTCTGAGGGAATCGCCGATCTTTTTCAGCGCGCTGTCACGCAGACGGATGTTTTTCTGCTCCGACAGCCACTGGCTGCGCAGCATGGCAACTGAATTATCTTCGCCAATCAGGGCCGATCTCAGTCGGCTGAAATCCGTTTCCATATTCTGAAGAACAGCTTTCAGGTCAGAAGACGCCGCGTCTTCTCCGAAATTCAGATTCTTCAGGGCTGTCAGGGAATCCTTTATGCGCATGGCTGCCTGAACAGCTTTGTCCGCCTTGATGCTGTTGATCTCGTCCGCTTGGGCAGCCAGCAGCATCTGATGCCCGTAGTCGGTCAGAAAAGCGATTGCCAGCCTGAGGTTGTGGCTGATCTTCCGGGCTTTGGTGATATCTTCAGTTCCGCCCAACGCTGTCTGAGGCTTTGTCTGTTCCTTTCCGGTAATTTTTTCTGAAAATGCTTCCGCGTTTTTATGCAATTTGGCCCCGGTATCTTCCAGCACGGCAATCTGGCGATTTATACTGTTTTCCAGTCTGATGCTCTTTTTTACCGAGTCAAGAATGGCGGCATCCTTATCCAGAATTTCGTTGTAAAAAGTTTCCAGACTTTTTATATGCTCAGGCAGTTCCTCAGCCGCGTCAACGACTTGCGCTTTAACCGAGAGTTCTTTGAGTTCGCGAATGCCCTCGGCAAATACCCGCCTCAGTCCCTCCAAGTCGGCAATCTGCCCAAGTTCTTCCGCGGTTTCAGCTTCACGGATCAGGAATCGGCGTATGGTAATGTTCACAGCAGCCATCCTGACTTTCTGGGTAACTGTGTCCAAAGGCAGCACAATCTGTGTCAGCCATTCCTGGCTTTCCATCAGTTCGCTGTTTGAATAAAGACTGATTGCCCCGAGACCCACTGTTCCGAAAACGCCGATGGCAATCAGTCCGGTCAGCATTCGCTTTATTGTCAAATTCAATTTCAATTTCGTCATTTTTTATCCCCTGATGTTTGATTTGATGCTTGATTGCTTGATGCTTGATGCTTGGTGCCTTGATGCTTGATGCCTTGATGCTTGATGCTTGATGCCTTGATGCTTGATGCTTGATCTTTGATGCTCGATGCTTGATGCCTTGATGCTCGATGCTCGATGCTTGGTGCTTGGTGCTTGATGCTTGATGCTTGGTGCCTTGATGCCTTGACGCTTGATCTTTGATGCTTGGTGCTTGGTGCTTGGTGCCTTGATGCTTGATGCCTTGATGCTTGATCTTTGATGCTTGATGCTTGGTGCTTGGTGCTTGGTGCTTGATGCTTGATCCTGATCTTGATTTTGATCAAGCATCAAACATCAAGCATCAAGGCATCAAGCATCAAGGCATCAAGCATCAAAGATCAAAGATCAAACATCAAGCATCAAAGATCAAACATCAAGCATCAAGCATCAAACATCAAGCATCAAGCATCAAAGATCAAGCATCAAGCATCAAGCATCAAGCATCAAGCATCAAGCATCAAGCATCAATCTTAAACCGTTTGACAATCTCCGAGAGCACAACTGCGATCTGAGAAAGCCTTTTTGACGATCGGCCTATTCTGGACGCGTCGGCTGCCGTCTCTTTTGAGGCAGCACTGATATCCTGTATGTTCCTTGAAACATCCTGTACTCCTTTCGCGGCCTCCCCCGAAGACCTGGCAACATCTTCCACCCCCTTTGCCAGTTCATCAACATTCCGCGCCACATCCGACGCGGTTTTTGATATTTCATCAGTTGCTCTGGCAATATCCTCTGCCAGAACTGCTGATTCGGCTGCATCATCGGCAACCTGTTTCACAGTCATGGCGCTGCTGACCACGGACTTTGAAATCTTGTTTGCCGCGACAGCCTGTTTTTCCACCGATGAGGCGGTCGTGTCATTGAAGCCTGCGATATCGCTGATGATACTGCTTATCTCTCTGGTCGCTTCAACCGCCTCATCGGTGCTTGTCTGCATAAGTTCTATCTGCCCCGTAATTTCATCGGTTGCCTCTGCGGACTGCTTTGCCAGCTCTTTGATCTCAGACGCCACCACTGCAAAACCTCTGCCGGCTTCCCCTGCGCCGGCCGCCTCAATGGCGGCATTCAGCGCCAGCATGTTTGTCTGATCCGCAATATCTCTGATTACCCCGACAATTTTGCCGATCTGCTTTGACGCGGAAATCAGCGCGTCAATCTTCTTATGGATATCCCGGGCACGGCGGACAGCGTTCTGTGATATGTGGTTTGCCTGCTCAGAGTTCCTTACAACCTCGTTCAGCAGGGATATCATCTCCTCCACGGATGTCGCGATACCGGTTATCTCACACGATGTTTCCGCGCTTGAGCCGGCCATCCGCCTCACATTTTCCGCGGTCCGGTTTGCCAAGTCTGACACATTGTCAAACGTGGCTGACATCTCCTCTGTCATCGCGGCAATATTGGAGACCGAGGAACTTGACTGTTCCGTGGCAGACGCCACCGCGGCGACACTGGCGGTTATCTGCTCGGATGCCGCGGCAACGGTCTCCGCCCTGTCATTCACTTTCACGGCGGATGAGGCCAGTTGCGCGGAAACGGATGACAGTTCGTCAGATGAGTCTGAGAGGCTGTCTGTTGTGACTGAGAGATTCCTCATCACATCACGAAGCCCGGCTGCCATCTGATTGAACGAATTTGCCAGTTTTCCGATTTCGTCTTTTTCCCTGACCTCCATATCCGCGGTAAGGTCTCCCCGGGCCACGGCAACTGCAAAATCAACGCCTTTTGTCAGAGGCCCGGTGATGCTTTTTGAAACAAGCCAGATAAGCCCGAGGGAAAAAAAGGAAACGCCGAGGCCGACCCCGGCCTGAAGCATAAGATGATGTGAGCCGTTTTTTTTCATCTTCCGAGCCAGTTCTCTGGCCTGAGCCAGCACAGCATTTTTCGGAACCTCGATAACTATGCCCCAGGGGTTCCCTGTCCTTCCGATGAACAGGGGGACAAACGCCTCCATTTCGTCATCCCCCTCACTCACATCCGCTTTTCCCTCGTGCAATTGCTCCATGCATTCCTGCCAGCATCCCGGCATCCAGTGTTTTGAATGTTTGCCCACGAGTCCGGGATTGTCACTGGCCGATACGAGAATTCCGTTATGACTGACAACACCGGTTCTGCCTAACCCCGAATAGAGTTTCTTATTCATATCTTCCACCAGAGTCTGGATAAAATCCAGGCGCAGATCGATACTGATTATGCCGTAAAAGGTATTCCCCGAAAGGATGGGAGCAGCCATCGTGGTCATCCAGACCGTCCTGCCCTGAACAGGATACGGATACGGATCAATGGCGCACTCTCTTTTGCTTTCCCGCGGAAGAAGATAATATTCCCCTTTGCGAACGCCGTTATCGAATGTTTCCGTGCTTTCATAATCCACCAGCGGCTCCAGTCTCATTTTTCCGTCCTCCCCCCGGCTCCAGTAGGGAATAAAACGCCCGGTGTGATCATGACCTTCGGTTCCGGCATAAATATCGTCCAGTTCATCCAGAGCATCGGTCTCCCAGGCATTGCCGATGCCTACAAACTTTTCGTTCTTAGTCAGCACGCCTCTGAGGATGCCGTTGATCCGATCCCTGTCAATCCTGAGTTTTATATCCTTGTCCCTGACGCCGGAAAACACGTCCGCGAGAGTGCGGGCCGAATCCAGCGCCGCCTCAAGTTCCGCCTTAATCTCAAATCCTGCTGCATGAGCATTTGCAAGGAGCTGTTTTTCAGCCGCGGCAACAGCGGAGTCCGTCATCGAGTCCGACATGAACCCGTAAGTTCTTTTGCCGGAAAAGATTCCATATATCACGATCACCCCGATAATTGTCAGCAGACACACACCGAACAGGACCATTAGTTTCGTTTGCAGGGATTGAAATTTCATATCTGTTGTTCGCCACCGGTTGTTCATTGCCACGGACTACGGACCACGGACCACGGACCACGGACCACGGACCACAAACCACGGACCACGGACCACGGACCACGGACCACGAACCACGAACAAAATTTATTGTCCGGCACTTTTCAGAACCTCCATGATGACCCTGTTATTAAATATGTCATCCGGATTAAAGTCTTTTTTCAGTTGGTTGTTCATCTTCAGAAACGCCCTGAGTTCTTTCAGATATGTCATCAGTCCGCCGGCACTGTGATTCCTCTCTGCCAGACGCTTTATGTTGTGAATCCGCACAGCGTCGAACATTTCCCCCAGTTCCTTCTCAGAATAGGGAGTTTCGTCCTTAAACGTATGTTCATTAAGGATCTTCATGTACTCCTCCCAGTTGGTTCTGTCCAGGCTCCAATTCACAGCTTTGATCCATCCCCTGAATATGTCAGAAAGGTCTTTCTGCGGAATATCTTTCAGGACGTCATCCATAACCATCATGCCTTCCGGGATGCAGCCCTCATAATCGGCGCTGGTGGCAACCACCTTGCCTCCGCCCTCTTTTTCCGCCCGAATCGCATCCGGATCATAACAGACGATGGCTTTGAATCGTCCGCGAATGAAGTTGTCGGCCAGAGCTTTTGTTTCCATTTCAACAATTCGGACATCTGAAAGTTTGAGACCGACTGTTGACAGATACCGGTCGAGGAAATAAGTCACCGACGGCTGGTTGAGATAGACGCCGACAGCCGTCCCTCTGAGCTGCTGAATGCTGTCCGAGCCTTCCCTGCAAATAATTCTGTCACCGCCGTGGGACCAGTCAGTTTCCGCAATGATCGTGACCGGAAAGCCCTCCGCAAACATCCCGATGGCAGAGCCGATCATATCAAATATTATATCGACCCGTTTTTTTTTGAAAAGATTCTGAGACGCGACATTATCTGCACAAACAACAACCCTGACGTCAATCCCCCGATCTTTCCAAAAACCCTTCACATCAGCGACATTTGCGGCTGACCAGCCTGCCCACTGAACAATGGCAATCTTGTAAGTCCTTCCGTAAGCCGCACTGCTGAAAATCAGTACAACTGCAATAATAAAAATCATCCGTTTCATCATTCCCTCCTTTTCTGAGTGGCATGTCCTAAACTTCTCCGATCAGATCCGTCACCGCGTCGATAAAAGAGTTGTCCTGAAAACTGCTCTTGGTCAGATAATAATTGGCGCCGGCTTCCAGTCCCCGGAGCCGGTCCTCTTTTTTGTTTTTATAGGATACGATCATCACCGGCAGGGATCTCAGCTTTTCATGCTGTTTGATCTGGGTGATCAGTTCAAAACCGTTCATCCTGGGCATGTCAATGTCGGAGACGACCATGTCATACGGCGTGATGCGCAGCATGTTCCAGGCATCCATTCCGTCAACTGCCACATCCACCTGATAGCCTTTGCTCTCCAGCAGCTTGCGCTCCATTTCACGGACGGTGATTGAGTCATCCACCACGAGGATGTGCTTTTCCGGTTTTCCGTCAACTGCCTCAATTGAATGGCCGATTTTTTTCAGGCGTTTTCCGGTAAGCAGGCTGTCAATGGAGCGCACCAGATCATCCATGTCGAAAATCAGGACAGGGGAGCCGTCCAGCATGACCGCCACCGCGCTGACATCCGTCACTTTTCCCAGCCGCGGGTCCAGGGGGCGAACGACCAGATCATACTCACCGAGAAACCGGTCCACCACCAGCCCGTACGCGTGCAATCTGTCACTCACGATCACAACCGAGAGTTCGTCCAGCGGGTCTCCCGATTTCTCCAGTTCCAGCACGTCATGAGTGTTGACCAGGGAGATGTTCTTGTCATCCAGTTTGAAATATTCACGGTCCTCCACGGTCTCTATGTTTTTTCGGCAAAGCTCCAGACATCGGTCAATGCGGGCCAGAGGGAACGCATAAGGCTCCCCGGCAATTTCCACGAGAAAGGTCCGAATCACGGAAAGCGTCAGAGGCAGTTCCATATTAAAGGATACGCCTTTTCCGGCCTTGGAGACAGCGCGCACAACCCCGCCCACCTCATGGACCATGGTGTGAACCACATCCAGACCCACGCCCCGCCCTGAAATCTCGGTAACGGTTCCCAGGGTGGAAAACCCGGGCAGAAACAGAAAATCCATGAGCTCGGGCTCGGTCAGTTTGTCAATCATCTCGGAATTGGCAAGCCCTTTTTCCAAGATTTTGAGCCGCATTTCATCGAGATCAATCCCCTGTCCGTCATCTGAGACGGTTATCATCAGTATGCCTGACCGATGGGCGGCCTCCAGGCGCAGTGTGGCCTGTTCCGATTTTCCCGCGGTCCGTCGTTCTTCGGGATACTCAATTCCGTGATCCAGGGCATTGCGCAGCAGGTGATTCAGAGGCGCGTCCAGTTTCTCCAAGATGTCCCGGTCCACTTCGGTTGCCTCGCCGACGATTTCGAGCCGGACTTTTTTGCCGAGTTCCCTGGAGAGATCCCGGACCATCCTGGGAAATCCCCGGATTCCGTCCGCAAAGGGTCGCATGCGTACTCGTATCACTTCATGGTACAGTCGGTCGGAGAGATTTTCAGAGGAGCTGGTAAACATGTCCAACTGGTTCAGCCTGTCAACGAGATACTGGTTGCATTCCCTGGCTTTTTCCCTGGCCCGGGCCGCGGTTTTTCGGATTTCGGATTTTGAGCTTCGGATTTCAAACTCCTCATCCTGTCCCAGTGTTTCCTGTAATTTGTCCAGTATTCCGGATAATACGGCGTGGCTCTTCTTCAGCTTGAGCAAAGACTTGGAAAACGGGGGGAGCCAGCGGGCGCTCACGACCACTTCTCCGGCGAGTCCCATAAGCCGCTCGATCTTGGTGGCGGTGACCCGTACCATCCGGTCTTTCTCGGTTGTCCGCTGGGGGACTTTTCTCTGCCGTTCCCGGGGTCTGGGCGGCGGTGACGGCTTTCTCTTTTCTTTCTGATACTTGTCCCCGACTTCTTTTTCCGGGGGTAAGACGTCAGGCTGTCCGTCATCCTTTGTCGGGGCGGGTGTCTCCTGATATTCAGCCGGTGGCAGTTCGGGTTCGATTCTGACTGGCAGTTGCTCTTCGGGCTCGGGTGGTTCGTAATCCAGAGGTTGTTCTGTCTCCGCAGGGATTTCACCGGCCTGCTGATCTGTTTCCTGATACCCGTCCCCGACATCCTTTGTCGGGGAAAAGGCGTCAGGGACAGGTTTGACTGGTGATAGCAGTGATGCGAGATTCTTAATTTTGCTTCCGGTGAGTATGGAGGATATGGCGTCGAGCAGTGTGTCCGTTTCTTCCTGATGCGCCGCTATCCATTCTTCCAGTTCCTCGTCCGCGGTCTCAGATATCTGGGTGATTAGATCAACCCCTTTGAGCAGTACATCAATATGCTCCGGTTTCATGCCTGATTTCAGCGCGCCCTCGCCCTTCTGAAGGGCGACAAAACAATCCTCCATGGTGTGCGCCAGTTTCACAACCACATCCAGTTCCACAATTCGGGCACCGCCTTTGATGGAATGGGCTGCACGCATCAGACCTTCAATATTATCCATCGCGGCGGGATCGTTTTCCAGCGCCAGCAAACCGTCATTCAGCGTCCCGGCATGAAGATCCACTTCGGACCGGAAAAGGTCCATCATGGAAAAATTGCTTAAATCCCCTCCGTTGATATTTGTCACTGTCACCCTCTTTCGGATTGAATGTTGAACTTGAACTCGCTCTTGAACTTGAACTTAAACTTGAACTCGCTCTTGAACTTGAACTTAAACTTGAACTTAAACTTGAACTTGAACTTGCCCGTAAAAGGATGTTAATATTTGGGTTCAAGTTCAAGTTCACGTTCACGTTCAATACTCGTTCATTGAATATTCTTTAACAGACTGTAAAGTAGCAGATCATGATCCAGAAGCGCCACATGTTTGCCCTGCCAATCGAATATCCCTTTGGTATAGGTCGATTGGGCCTTGGCCACCGTCACGGGAACATTTTCAAATGTTTTGGGATGGATGCGATGAATTCCGTAGATTTCGTTTACCGGAAAGACCCACTGCCCGCCCTCACTGTTCACCACTATCATACGTTTAAGAATTTTTCGGTCCGCTCCCTGATACCTGTTCCCGACATCTTTTATCGGGAAAACGTCAGGGGCAGGTTCTTCACTGACGCTTTCTATGTCCAGAAGTTCCCTGATTGAAACGCATACCTGGATTTCACCATGTACATTTATAATTCCTATCAGTATCGGATTATTGCGATGCGGGAGGCTGTGACTTCGGAGATTCTCCGGGTCTATAATTTCGGCAAGCACCTGGGTGGGGAGCGCCAGCCATTCTTCCTCTATTCGGAAAATGACCACCGAGATGGTGCCGGGGAGATCCTCTTCCTTCTCAGCCGCCATCACATCCGTCCATTCGTTTTTGTATTCCTCAGGAAGGTCACGCTCCAGCAGCTTCCTGCCGGCCTGGGTAAAAATATCGCAATTCCGGCAGTGGATAACCCGTTCCAACGCGGGGCAGCGCGGCTCTTCGCTGCCCCATACCCCGATGGTTTTCCAGCATCCCTCGGATTGCTGCTGTACCAAGGTTTCGGTTTGAGAGTTCTGAATGATAAGTTCCGAGTCCATAATTTTGTGTTTTGTGTTTTGGTGTTTGGTGTTTGGTGTTTGGTGTTTTGTGTTTTGTGTTTGGTATTTTGTGTTTTGTGTTTGGTATTTTGTGTTTGGTGTTTGGTATTTTGTGTTTGGTGTTTGGTGTTTGGTATTTTGTGTTTGGTGTTTGGTGTTTGGTATTTTGTGTTTGGTGTTTGGTGTTTGGTATTTTGTGTTTGGTGTTTGGTGTTTGGTCAGACTATACACCGGATACCAAACACAAAACACAAAACACAAAATACCAAACACAAAAAAACCAAACACAAAGCCCTTATCCGCCTTCCTTCTGAAGAATGCGCTGCGCCCGCTGACGCAGGTGCACAGCTTTGTCATAATCTCCCCGGTTTTCCATGATAAAAGCCAAATGGCTTAACGCCTCATAGTGATTCGGATCAAGATAAACCGTTTTGTTAAAGTACTCCTCAGCCCGGTCTTCATCGCCCCGTGCATTCCAGATCAGCCCCATCAGAAAATGAGTCTGAACATTGAAAGGGTTCTTATTCAGATGTTTCTCGCACACTTCAGTCGCTTCGTTCAGCGCGCCCTGATCTGCCAGCCGTTGAGCCGTGTCAAGCAAGGTCCCCAGACCGGTACCGGGAAACGAAGTCAGAGAACCGGCACCGGGAAATGAGTCCGGGACCGGCGCTGAGGACGGCTTCGGAGTCCCTACGTTCGGGAATAAGGCGGAATCCGAAAATGAGACAGGCTGCCTCTGCGGCCGATGCTGTCTGTGTGAATCTCGCCAAATTATCTCTGCCTTATGTCCGCGGCCCACCCGTTCCTGATGAGTTTCAGGAACTTTGATGGGTAATCTCTGCACAGACTTTTGGGACAATTTGTCTTGGTCGCCGGTCTGTGTGCTCCGGTTAAACCCTGCTTTCCGACAGGCAAATACCCCGGCCTGACGTATCCATGCGAAACGTATTTCTTTGGCAGAACTGCAAACCAGCGGGCGCTCGACATGTCCCACAAACAGTATTCCGTTTTGCTCCAGCAGCCGGTCGATACTTTTCATGGCCTTCTTTTTTGCCAGATCACTCAGGTATATCATCAGATTACGGCAGAAAATAATATCATACGGTTTTTCATCTGCCAGAATCCGATTATCCAGCAGGTTTCCTCCCATAAAACGGACCATGTTCCTGAGATGTCCGTGCACCTTGAAATCGTTTTTGGTTTCTTTGCCGTTTTTATCTGCTGTGACACCTGAGACTCGTTCAAAATAGCGTTCCCGGAATGACAGATCCTCTCCCCGGAAAGATTCCGGGCCGTAAATCCCCAATCTTGCTTTATGCAGGGACTTTTCTCTGATATCGACCGCGTCGATATGAAAACGGCCCCTGCTGATTTCCTCAGGCAGTTCCATATCCATGAGAGTCATGCCGATGGAATAGGGTTCCTCACCGGTGGAGCAGGGTACGCTTAATATCCGCAGCACACGGTCCTTATGTTCAGGCAGCCATTCAAATCTGACATAACCGCCAAGGAAGCTGAATGACGCATCATTTCGGAAAAACCAGGTTTCCGGAACAACCACTTCTTCTATCAGTTTCTCCATTTCTTCTTCTGATGTTCGGAGAAGAGCAAGATATGCGGAGAAACTCCTATCGCCGCCTCCCGCGAGTAATCCGCGGCGCCTCATACGATAGCGTATGGCTTTGGCTATTGTTTCAGAGCCGACGGCTTCCGCGGATAACCCGATTTTTTCTTCCAGCAAAGATTCGATTATCCCTTCAATCATTTTATTAAATAAGTTTTAAGTTTTAAGGGTTAAGGGTTATAAGGGTTAAGGGTTAAGGTGTATCCCGGAAGAGAATCTTAAACCTTAAACCTTAACACCTTAAACCTTAACACCTTAACACCTTAAACCTTAACCCTTAACACCTTAAACCTTAAAACTTAATCCTCTTGGGGCAGGAAGTTGATGCAACTCGGCAGTCGGTCCAAGTCTATATATTGAATCATTTTTTTCTGTTCCATGACAATACCTCCCAGGTAAGGGGCTTGTTCAGACCTGATACCCGGCAATACAAAAGCGTCTTTCGGTTTTCTTATGGTCTCGGTAACCCGTTCCGCCATGAGTCCGAGGATATGAGGCATATTATCTTTCCCCATGTAATCAACGAGGATGATTCGGGTGCTTAGGCGCATCTGGCACGGACATCCCTGAATCAGTTGGCACAGGTCAATGACCGGGACAATCGTACCCCGATAATTAAAGAAACCGGCAAAGAAGTCAGGTGTGTGAGGTATCTCCTTGAGCATTACCATCGGCGCGATTTCCCTGACATTGTCGCATTTGATGGTGTACATTACGTTTCCTATGTAGAAAAGTAGAATCAGCATGTCATCTCCTTCTATAAAAAGGCGTGCTCACAAGTCAGAGAAAATTCTCCGGAAGAATCGCCGAGTCGCGATATTCTTCCCCGATAAAAGATGTCGGGACAGGCCCCCGATAAAAGATGTCGGGACAGGCCCCCATAAAAGATGTCGGGGACATGCTCCAGCTTGCGGAATACGCCCTTTTATGTGAATCGTTCACAGAAAGAGCCGCCTCTTAGAGGATTATTCACTCACTAAGTCCTGTTATTTCACCAATTGATTCCCTCTTTTCCCTGATAACCATAAGTGTAAACTTAGGGCTTAATCTTAATCTTAATCTTGCTCTTGCTCTTTATCCTGATAAAGAGCAAGAGCAAGAGCAAGAGCAAGATAAAGATAAAGAGATTTTAAGTTTACACTTATGCCCTGATAACAGATGTCGGGATAACTGTGGGAATAAAAGTCCCCTGATGACTGATTCCCGCTTCTGCGGGAATAACGATTAAGACTCTCATCATTCGTTATGAACGGGGCATACCCGTTTCCCCGATAAAAGATGTCGGGACAGGCCCCCGATAAAAGATGTCGGGACAGGCCCCCGATAAAAAATGTCGGGGACAAGTTTATTATGAGAGTCCCGGATGATTGCTGACGGATTCCCGTTTCTGCGGGAATAACAGTACCTCCTGACAGATTCCCACCTTTACAGGAACTACGAACTTTTCAGTGTAAACCCGTAAATAAAGAATGCCATTTTTTTTTCTGACTATAACGCCTTTTGGGGAACTTTGTTTTCAGGGCCCGCCCTGTGATTCCGGGCAAAAACTTGTCCCTGGCATCTTTTATCAGGGCCAGGTTTCTGACCCGGAATCCACCCTGCTCCCCAAAATGCGTTATAATCAGCACTTTTTTTAATCCCTGTTTTTTAACAAATCAGTTGCCTTCAGTCAAAGTCGGTATCACCGTTCGGATGAATCTTCTGTCATCCTCATCTATTCTTCTTAGCCCCTCCATCAGAAGATGCATAAAATCTCCCACTTCCTCGGCTTTCATTTCTTCCGGAGACAGGCCCGGTATAAACTTGAATCTGCCCCGTTTGAGTTTTAACAATTCAAAAAAAGCCTCCTGCCCTTCTTTACCGTCATATTTGACACTGACAAGCCCGCCTTCCCTGAAAGACAGATATGCGGTTGTGTCGGCCAGTTTCAAAGTCAGAACACCGGTCTTCTGGTTCATGTTAAAAGTCTGGAATAGCTCCGAAGGCGGCATTTCAGAAAGTTTCCCTGCCATCCCGGATGCGAATTCCTCAGATCTTGCCGTATTGATCTCAGCCATTCTTCCGGCAAGGAGACGGGTGAAATACATCTGAAGAGACGGGGATATGTTCAGCATCTTTCTGAAATCCTTGCCAACAATATACAAAACGGTTGCCGGTTTCACAACCTTTATCGTCGCCCCCACAGGATTGCCGCTGAGAAGACTCATTTCTCCGAACACCTCCCCTCTTCCCATGAAGGCCAGGCTCATTTCATCATCTCCCAGAACTTCAATCTTTCCGGATACAATAACATATAAATTCCGGCCGGGATCTCCCTTTCTTATGATGACATCGCCCACACCGAATTCGTCAAACTTCAGATAGGAAGTGAATTCTTCGACCAGACTCTTTTCAAGGGCCTGAAAAATCGAAAATTTGCTCAGAGAGCGTGCAACAACACTGACATAATCCTCAGATTTCTTGGAAATTTCCGATGCGACATTTGCCGTATCTTCCTTATACCCGAACCGTACCAGTCCGGTGCAGCCGCTACAGACAAAGACGGAATCGCTGGAATGCCTGTCTTTGATAATTTTCATTACATCTTTGATAAGAATAAGACAAGGCGCTTTGCTGGCAGGTCCGAAAAAGGAATTATTTAATATGTAAAATTCATCCCCCTGTTCATAAAGAGGGCAATTATTTTCTCCGATAATTTTAAAACTCGGACGGTCTTCAGAAAATGAGTCGCCGCTTTCCTCCTTTCTGATATCCGACGAGGGTTCAGAAGTTTCTTTTGCAACAGGTGCCTCTCTCTGTTCAGGAGGATAAACTTTGAATATGTGCTTGCATTTTACGCAACGAAAATTAGAGCCTTTCTCCTTGATAAGGCCGGGATCAAGGGCATATTCAGTATGGCATTTTTCACAGGCTACTTTCATAATACACCTTATGTTCAAATTCCATTGACAACTATTGACAGGTATGAACAGTCAGAAGTCTGCAATGTGGGATGAACAAGCCCTCTGTCCCGTCCTTCAGTGTTTTGAAATTAAATTCCGGGACTGCTTTTCTGATAATATTGAAAGCACCGTTCAGGTCCGCATTCAGCAGGGTTCCGTCAGAAGATTTGCAAACTCCTCTCCTGATTCTTATGCCGCTAAGGATGTGTCTCACATCCGGTTCATGTTTTTTCGGTAACGGATCATTATCAGCAAACAACTTTCCCGTTTGGATGAACAGACTGTGCGCCTGCATTGGCAGGTGGCAGATGAAATGGGCAAGTTGTTTGGTCGCCGTTCCAAAGCTTATTCCGTGAACCGAATGTGCCACATTGCCTATCGCGACTTCTGAGACTTTGTTTTCAGGACAGAAATTAACGATCTTGCGGCTTGCCTTGTGCTGATAATCTCTGATTTTATCATCCCGCTTATCCGTTAGTTTCAGAGCTTTTGCAGACCATTTCTTACCGTTCCGCTTATCAGGCCCGGATTTTGTTTTGGCAATCTCTTTGTAAAACTGATTTATGCTGTCGTCTATTAGCAGTACATCACCTTCAGACGTTGCACAGGCAGCCAGGTTCCTGTCCCTTACCGAAACAACCCTGTCAGGTACCGCCATACCGCATCTGATCCGGAACCGCTGACTGTCAGAGATCAGGTTATGATAATCATCTCTGATGTACTGCTTTTCTGATGATGTTGAAAGCACCATTGATGTCTGTATCCGAAATTTTGAAAAAGATGTTTGAACAGTTCAAATCCGACCCTGCTTAAAGAATCCTTATAATACCGTAAATTCATATAACTTGTCAAAGCACAAGCAAAGATATTTTAAGAAAATTGGCCGGCCGGATGTAAAGGATGGAAATAAAAAGGTGTGGATATAAAGATAAGGAATTCTGACGCATAATGCTTGGATCATTCATAAGCAAGTTCAAAAGCATTTTTAACGATTTCTATTCTGGCGGTGTCTCTGTTCTCTTCCGGGATCATTTCCGGTTTCCGGACCGAGATGGCCACCACGTCGAACCTTGCCTTTGCATAACTCTGATTTGTAGCTTTAAGATAATACAGAGCCAGCATCGAAATCTTTTTTTGCTTCTTGGAGGTAATCGCCCATTTCGGACTTCCGAAACGATCCGACCTCCTGGCTTTGACCTCTACAAAGACAATCGTATCCCCATCTTTTGCAATAATATCAATCTCACCCTGTTTTGTATGATAATTCTGTTCCAGGATGCTGTATCCGTTCTTTACAAGATGCCTGACCGCAGCGGATTCACTTTTTTTACCGAATTGTTGTTGTCTGTTTAACATAATTCACATGACAGGCGGCAGTTCCAAGCATGTCAGATGTCAGAATTTCAAACGTGACATCCGGCGCTTGTTTCTTTCCCCTGTATAACCTCTTTCACACCCCTGAAGCTGCGCCTGTGAATAGGGCAGCAACCGAATTTCCTTATCGCCTCTTTATGAGCGCGGGTCGGATAACCCTTATGGCTGGAAAATCCGAACTGCGGATAATCCCGGTGGTATCGTTCCATCAGTCTGTCACGGGTCACCTTGGCGACAACCGAAGCGGCAGCAATGGAAATGCTTAATCCGTCACCATGGGTCACCGGTTCCTGTCGGATGTCCGACGGAATCCGGAACGTACCGTCTATAAGAAGATAATCCGGTTGCGGGTTAAGATTGTCAACCGACATCGCCATGGACAGAAGCGATGCCTGAAGGATATTAATGCGATCGATTTCTACGGGATCTACGATTCCGATGCCGATCGAAAGCGCGTGTTCATAGATATTTTCGTACAGGTAATCCCGTTTTTTCGGACTCAGTTTCTTTGAATCGTTCACACCGGAAACTGGAAACAGAGCCGGCAGAATTACTGCTGCCGAAACTACCGGCCCGGCCAAAGGCCCGCGGCCGGCTTCGTCAACGCCTGCAATTATTGAAAAGCCTTTGTCTTCGGCTTTTTTTTCGTAAGTTCGCATGATTTGTCAGTTGCTTGTTGTCAGTTGCTTGTTGTCAGTTGCTTGTTGTCAGTTGTCAGTTGTCAGTGGTCCGTTGTTACATCCTGCAACTGACAACTGGCAACGGACAACGGACAACGGATAACGGACAACGGACCACTCATCTGAAGCGGCGTTCCTTTATCCTCGCGGATTTGCCTCTCAGCTTGCGCAGATAATAAATCTTTGAACGGCGGACGCGACCCCGCGTGACCACTTCAATTTTATCAATAATAGGGGAATGAAGCAGAAAAACACGCTCAACCCCTATGCTGTAAGAGACTTTTCGGACAGTAAATGTGGCGTTTGACATGCCGTTGCGTTTACTGATGACAACTCCCTGAAACACCTGAATACGTTCTTTTTCACCCTCTTTGATCTTCACATGAACTTTGACAGTATCACCCGGGGCAAAATCCGGTATGTCAAGCCGCATCATCTCCCGCTCTAACTGCTTCATCACTTCCATAATATATAATTACCCCCTGTTCGAAATTTTTTATTTTCAATTTTCAATAACCACGCGAATTAGGGGTTAATTCCCAATTCCCAACTCACAGACTCCAAACTCCCAAACTCCCAAACTCCCAAACTCCCAAACTCCCAAACTCCCAAACTCCCAAACTCCCAAACTCCCAAACTCCAAACACAAAATACCAAACACAAAACACAAAATACCAAACACAAACCACGGACCA